>JAGLSG010000122.1 GCA_023135865.1 Planctomycetota bacterium
CAACATTATCAAATACAAACAATCGCGGCCCTTTTCGCTGGTTTTTATCGAGATTGTACATATACGGATTCAAAGCCGTTTGCAGAGCAATATTACCAAGAGCTGAACCGCCAATTCCAAGCACTACAAAATTTTCGCATTTACCTTTTATTTCGTCGGCAAGCTCATTTACTTTTTTGGCAAGCTCTTTATTGAAAGGTAAATCTCTATACGGCGTTTTTCCAGCTTTTCTTTCCCTGTTCACTTGTGCGATTAACGGCTTGGTCTTCTGTGCGAGTTTTTCCAGCTGCTCTTTGCTAATGCCATTCTCTGCTCCAATAACTTCAGAGGTAACATTTTTGTAATAGAGTTTAATTTGCGATTTTGCCACTTGTTTTACTCCTTTATATACTGTTCACGATTGAATTTTCCCGTTTGTACGCGGGTAAGTAACTTAAAAATAAGTAGTTATGGTTTTATTCGCGGACATTTACTACCCTGAAGGGTATAACTAATTACTGAATATCAACTTTTGAAAGATTGGCGTATTTTACCATCAGTTTTTTTGTCTGTCCCGTATTAAATCTCACCACAACAATACTGCTTTGGCCCATATCAACAAATTCTTTTATTCTTCCGTATCCAAATTTTTCGTGTTTGACCGCCTGGCCTGTGAAAAATTCAGGAATTTCATCAATTGTATAAGAGGGTTCGGATTGCTGTTGCATAGCATTGCTATTGGTTTTTACAAAATCACTTCCAAGTTCATAGAGAAATTGCGAAGGCACAGCACGCAGCATTTGGCCGTGAATTGTTCTATACCTTGAATAGCTAATGTAAAGCCCTTCTTTTGCCCTTGTTATTCCCACGAAAAATAATCGGCGTTCTTCTTCAAGTTCATCTTTATCGGTACTGCTTCTTTCGTGCGGCAGCAGGCCGTCTTCAAGCCCAACGATAAAAACATTTCCAAACTCCAAGCCCTTTGCAGCGTGCAATGTCATAAGTGAAACCCGCTCATTTGAAGCATCATAAGCATCTGTATCGCTGAACAGTGATATTTGTTGCAGCCAATCCAGCAATGATGCTTCTTCTGTCTGCTGATCGTAAAGAGCTGCTGCATTTATAAGTTCATTAGCATTTTCCAGAGCAGAGTTTTCAGTATCGCCGCTAACCTCAAGAGATTTTTTCAAGCCGGATTCGACAAACACTCGCTCCGCAATCACTGCAACTTTTTGGTTGCAATCAGGTTTAACATTTCCGGAAACATATTTTTGGAATTTTTCAAGCATATTTACAAAAACAGCGACCTTTGCCTTCGGTGCAGCCGAGAGAGATTCAATATCTTTTACTTTCCCCAACGCCTCGAAAAAGCTGATGTTGTGTGCAACTGCATATACATTTATTCTATCTATCGTTGTTTTTCCAATCCCGCGTGTTGGGGTATTGATAATTCTAAGCAGTGCGGTCTGGTCATTTGGATTTACAAGCACTTTCAAATACGCCAGCAAATCCCGGATTTCTTTTCTATTGTAGAATTCAGTTCCCCGCACAATTTGATATGGTATCTGGTTTTCGATAAACGCCTCTTCTATTGTTCTGCTCATGGAATTTACGCGATAGAACACAGCTATATCTCTTACAGAAATTCCCTGCTCGACCAACTGCCGGATTTTTTGAGCGATACCGTCAGCTTCTTCGGCTTCATCTTCAAATTCGGTTATTGCGACATCCGCAGCAGGTGGTTTTGTCGGGATAAGTTTTTTCTGTTTTCGGTTTTGATTTTTCTCGATTAACTTATCAGCCATCTTGAGTATTTCCGGCTTACTTCTAAAGTTTTCTTCGAGTTTTACAACAACGGCATCTGGCCAATCCTTTTCAAATGCCAATATGTTACCAATATCAGCTCCCCGCCAACGATAAATAGACTGGTCGGGGTCGCCTGCTGCGCAGATATTGCTGTGCAGCGAAGCGAGCGATTTGGCAATTTTGTATTGAGCGTGATTTGTATCCTGATATTCGTCGATGAGCAAAAATTTGAAGCGATTTGCAATCTCCGAACAAACATCGGGATTATCCTGCAGCAAAAACGCTGTTTTCATTAATAAATCATCAAAATCGAGAGCATCACACTTAGTTAGAATATTTTGATATTGGGTATAGATTCTCGCTAACATTTTTGGAAAAAATTCAGTGGCATTTTCTTTGAAACTTTCAGCAGTTACCAATTTATTTTTTAGCGATGAAATTGCATCAAGCATTTTGGATGGCGGAAAATTTGCTTTATCAAGTTCACAAATTTTAACAGCTTGCTTTATACACTTTGCCTGGTCAGCAGAGCTATATACGCTAAAATTGGAATTTATTTTTGCCTTATCCGCATATTGCCGCAAAAGCCGAACGCACAGAGAGTGAAAAGTGCTTATGTGCGAACCAGTCGCAATGCCCATAACTGACACCCTTTGCCTCATCTCTTCGGCAGCTTTATTTGTGAATGTTATCGCACAGATATTATATGGTTTCACACCTGATGCTATCAATGCAGCGATACGGTGCATAATTACGCAGGTTTTTCCGCTTCCGGGACCTGCAAGAATAAGCAATGGCCCTTCAATATGCGAAACTGCTTCTCTTTGTGATGGTGTTAATTGATTTTGATATGTCATTTGGTTTCTTCAGACGTTTTTTGCTGCTGTTTATTTAATTCCGTTTCGAGATGCCGTAATTGCTCAGCGAGCTTTGGCCGTTCATTTTTTATTCTGCCGAGCAAATTACGTCTTAAATCCGACGGATATTGCCCATCACTAATAAAATCTACCAGCGCCAAATACCTCAGCAACTTAAAATCGGGCAGATTAATTCTTTTTTGACTGTTTTCGTCGGAATATAGGGTTTTGTAATGGTCATATATTTCCTTTGCCATTTTTTCTTTACTGAACGCATCATCGTCATCTCGCATAGCATATCTAAAATAGCTTTCACGAAGAAGCATTTGTATTATTTCCTTTGCATCATTGATTCCCAGTGAGCGAATTTCTTCTATCAATCGATTTCTTGCATATACAGCAAGTGGAACATTAAATTCTTCTCGCGGATACAGTTGTCTTAACTGGTTGTAAATCTTTTCTGCCTGCCTGATATGCCCTGCCTGATAAAAAGAAAATACGGCGTTTTTGAGCATATTTCTATGACCGATTTTTAGCGATTCGTAAGTTCCTTTTCTTTCGCCTTTATACTTTTCTATAGCTGCCAGTCTGCATTTGTTATACGACTCAAACATCCGCAAATCCGGCCGCAAAAATATTTCATAATTTACATTTTGCGTATTCGATTCTGATTGGCCGCTCGATTTATAGATGAAAATTTTTCCATTACGAAAAAGGTCCTGCAAACTATTATTTACGATTCTATCCGTATTAGCTTCATCACCTGAATATTCCGGCCTGCCTGCAATCCGCAAACCTTTAACCGCCCAATAAATCGCATGGCTGTCTGGATGCCGCCAGTCAAGAGGTAAATGCTCATTTGTATCATCCCAGTTAATAGGGCCATAAGTTTTATTCAGTTCCTGCATTAAAACAGGGTCAAGTTTCCAGGTTTTTCGCAGATTATGAGCTTTCGCAAAAATGTCGAATTTCTCAAGAGTTTGCGTTCCTCTGAAATCATTGATTACCTCAAAAGCCGCCGGACTAAAACGTCTTGGATTTTGCCGCAAAGACAGATAATTATTAACGAACGTTTCGCCACCATTACCAACGGTCGCCGAAGCTGAAAAGCCATTGGGTTCAGCTGAATTTAGAGCTTTCACGAATCCTGCCACATTAGCATCTTTGATTATTTGCTTAAAATCAGTTGGCGCTTCGGCAAGTACCTTAAAATACTGGCTATCCGCACTGCCAAGCAGCGGCCCCATCGCCCATGCCAGTTGCAGTTTATAGTATTTATGTGCATCATCCGAAATGCCGCCTATTTTATTCTGAAATATTCTTGCCAATTCCTGATAGAGCAAAATGCTTTTTGGATTGAGTTCAATTCCCTGGTCGCGAATTAATTCATAGCCGTTTTTCACCCACTGCCACCGCTGATCCGGCTGCGTAGCTGGTATTGCAACTGAAATATT
>JAGLSG010000123.1 GCA_023135865.1 Planctomycetota bacterium
AAACGCAAAGACGGCGTAAAATCCAATTGGAATATAATAAAAAACACAATATTAAGCCGGAAACTATAAAAAAAGAAATCCGAAAAGGCCTGCTTGAACAGGTAAAGGCCAGAGACACCGCTCAAAAGGCAGTGAAATTAAATAATAACGAATATGAAAAAGTCGAAATGGTCGGCCAGCTCGAAAAGGAAATGTTTCAGGCAGCTGAAATGCTCGATTTCGAAAGAGCAACTGCTCTGCGAGATAAGCTGAAAGAATTGAAAGATTTGCCGCAATTGTCAAACTTCAAAAAAGATAAAATCAAAAAGAAAGTGAGAAAAAAATGAAACAACTCAACATTGCAAAAGCAATGCCGCTTATAAAAATGGCTGTCGAAGAAGACCTCGGAGGAGGCGACCTGACCAGCAATTTATTCTATGAAGATGATGGCATAGCAAAAGCAAACATCATCTCAAGAGAAGAAATTATCGTTTGCGGAACGGCCATCGTTGAGGCAATTCTCGCCTGCTATGATAAAAAACTAAAACTAAAAATATATGTAAATGACGGCGAAAGAATTCACATCGGTGGAAGAATCGCTACAATCACCGGGCCACTATGCTCGATGCTCACAGCTGAAAGAGTTGTGCTGAATTTCCTTCAAAGATTAAGCGGAATAGCAACAACTACAGGGAAATACGTCCAGGCAATAAAGGGCACAAAGGCGAAAATTTACGACACTCGCAAAACCACGCCCGGCTGGCGAATCCTGGAAAAATACGCCGTGCGATGCGGAGGTGGATACAATCACCGAATCGGATTGTACGATGGAATTCTTATCAAGGACAACCACCTCGCTCAGCTTGGAAAAAATTTCTATCCAAAACTAAAAAAAATAATCGCACAAGCAAGAAAAACGAAAGGCGTTAAATTTGTAGCAGTGGAAGTTGACCATGTTGACCACCAGCTGAACCATGTTTTGGGAATCGAAGGCATAGATATTATACTGCTCGACAATATGGGACAATGGCAATTGAAACACGCCGTGGATATGAGAAATGCGATGAAAATAAAAGGTAAAAAACCACTGCTTGAAGCATCTGGAAATATAAATCTACATACCGTATCAGCTATTGCACGTTGCGGAATCGATAGGATTGCCATCGGAGCCATTACGCATTCGGCTATGGCTGTGGATATTGGACTCGACAGGTAAAAAGTGATTATGCAAAAAAACGCTCGGCTTGACCCTGACGAAATTACGGCAAATCTGAAAACTGAACGCATCGGGAAAAAAGTTGTCGTTTACAACAGCACTTCAAGCACAAATGATGTCGCTCTGCAGTATGCAAAGAGCCAGAAAAATGACGGGCTTGCAATTTTTGCTGAAGAACAAACGCTTGGTAAAGGAAGATTGGGAAACAAATGGCATAGCAAACCACAGGAAAACATTCTTTGCTCAGTTCTGCTTACAAATTGCAAACTAAATCCGGAATTGCTTTCGATTACTTCTGCTGTAGCTGTTGCCGAAGCTATAAGCGATAAAGTAAAAATCAAATGGCCAAATGACATAATATTTAACGAAAAAAAAGTCGCTGGAATTCTGCTCGAAACAACATCCGAAAACGATGAAAAAAAATTCGTCATCGGAGTTGGGATAAACTGCAATCAAAAAAAAGATTCCTTTCCAGCCCAGCTGCGTGAAATAGCAACAAGTGTCAGGATTGAAAATAAAAAAAAATGTGATAGAATACTGCTCGCAAAAAGACTTCTGATTTCATTGGACGGCTGGCTGGAAACAGCAGAAAGTGATAGTGAAAAAGTAATAAAACGCTGGATACAATTAAGTAATCAGCTTGGACAGAGAGTAACGCTTTTATTTAACGGGAAAAAATTTGCCGGAAATTGCATAGGAATCGACCCCGAAAAAGGTTTAACATTGCAACTGGACTCTGGAGCTATAAGAATGTTTGACGCAGCTCATACAAGTATTGTAAAACAATTGTTATAAAAAA
>JAGLSG010000124.1 GCA_023135865.1 Planctomycetota bacterium
CAGAATATAATATCAATACCCGATATGTCAGAAATGAAAGTGGAAATTAAAATTCACGAAACCTGGATTGATAAAATTAAAGTAGGACAAAAAGCAAAAATCAAAATAGCAGCATTTCTTGATAAGAATTTTACTGGCAGTGTGTTGAAAAAGAAGCCATTAGCTGATCCTGAAGACTGGCTCAATTCTGATCTCAGGGTTTACTCAACTGATGTTAGTATAGACGGTACGCACGATTTTCTTAAAACCGGTATGACGGCAAAAGTTGAGATTGTGATTGAACAATTAGAGGATGTGATTGTTGTTCCTGTGCAGGCAATAGTAAATCGAGATGGTAAAAAAGTTTGCTATGTAAATGATGGCGGCAGTAGGGAGGAACGTGAAGTGGAAACCGGCTCGTTCAACGATGACTCTGTTGAGATTAAAAGCGGTCTGGCTGTTGGTGAGAAAGTTCTGCTGAGTCCACCCAGAATACGCAGAGTAGAATCAGTAAATAAAAAGATTTAAATACAAGCAGGAATTTAATGTCTGTAGTTAATACAAAAAAATTGTGTAAAGCATATCAATTGGGTTCGTTCAATTTATCTGTATTGTGCGATATAGATTTGGAAATCGAACAGGGACAATACGTGGCTATTATGGGTCCGAGCGGTTCTGGTAAATCTACTCTTCTTAATCTGCTCGGTTGTCTTGATAAGCCAAGTAGCGGAAAATATTTTCTGGATGGCAAAGATGTTTCTTCGCTTGACGATAATGAATTATCCCTGATTCGCGGCAAACGTATTGGTTTTATATTTCAATCCTATAATTTGATTAACCAGTTAAATGTTATAGAAAATATTGAACTTCCGATGTATTACCAAGGCATATCTGAATCTGAAAGTGCAGCTCGTGCCGCCGAATTAGCGGAAATGGTAGGGCTTGCCGACAGGGTTGGCCACCGGCCCTTCGAATTAAGTGGCGGCCAGCAGCAGCGAGTCGCGATTGCTCGTGCCATAGCCAATGACCCGGTGATAATACTTGCTGACGAACCAACTGGAAATTTAGATTCGGCCAGCGGAGCTGATATTTTGAGTATTCTTGATGATTTGCACCAGCAGGGCAAAACTTTGATTGTCGTAACACATGATGTGGCAATAGCTTCTCGTACGCAAAAAGTCATACATTTGCTTGATGGCCGTATCGAACGGGAAATTCATAATGGGGCTTAATTGATTATGTTACTATTTCGCTTAAAACGTACTATTGAACTCGGGGCAAAGAGTTTATGGATGCATCGATTACGGTCATCTCTTACCATTCTCGGCGTTGTTTTTGGCGTTTGTTCCGTTATTGCAATGCTCGCTATTGGTGAGGGTGCAAGTCGTCAGGCGCAGGAGGACATAGCTAAGCTGGGCAGCAGAAATATAATTATAGAAACAGTTAAGCCGCCGGAGCAGCAGAAAGATAGCGGGAATGTCGAAAAGGTACGAAATTATGGCCTAACATACGATGACGCAGACTCTATACGTAATACGTTAAAATCCGCTGAAGTAACTGTTCCTGTTAGAATTATCAGTCAGGAATCACGATATAACAGCCGTAAAGTGGCGGTCAATGTGCTTGGTACGGTGCCGTGGTACGAGGATGTATCCTCAATCAAAATAATAGATGGAAGATTTTTAAGTGCCATTGATTTAAAACATCAGTTGGCAGTTTGTGTTGTCGATGAACAAGTTGCTCGCAAGCTTTTCACATTCGACGACCCTATCGGCTTGGATGTTAAAATTCAGGGCTATTATTACAGAGTTGTAGGTATAACAAGCCAATCCGTTGATTCGGGAATGACTGATGTCTTTTCCGATAGCGAAGCTGTTTCTGGAAGTAATGGCGGTGTTATTGGCAATATTTATGTTCCGATTACAACAGCCAAATGCCGGTTCAGTGAATTTAGTTTTCAGATGAGCGGAAACAGTCGTAACGCCGAAAGAGTTGAACTGCAAAAAATTATTATTAAAGTAGGTTCAAACGAAGAGGTTTTGCCAACCCGCGATGTTCTGGATTCACTGCTCAGCCGTCTTCACAAAAAGCAGGACTATCATATAGTTATTCCCTTGGAATTATTACGCCAGGCGGCTCAGACGAGACGGAGATACAGTATTATCCTCGGCTCAATAGCTGCGATTTCGCTATTGGTCGGCGGAATAGGCATTATGAATATTATGCTCGCCACCGTTAGTGAACGTACGCGTGAAATAGGTATTCGCCGTGCAATTGGTGCACGCAAATGGGATATTATCATTCAATTTCTCTCAGAAACACTTATGTTGACGCTAATTGGCGGAATTTTTGGTATTGCTCTTGGAACTCTTATACCATTTTTGGTAACTTACTTTGGCGATATGCCAACGGTGATTACACCCGTTTCATTAATTCTGGCATTTGGTATTAGTGTGGGAATAGGAATAATCTTCGGTTTATATCCAGCTTGCAGGGCAGCTAATATGGACCCTATCAAATCATTGCGGCATGAATAGGCAAACTGATATTGTATTTGCTAATCGTTTTTGCCGTAAAGCCATTTTTCATCTGTTAATTCATAATCGATGATTTCTTCCGGTTTGAAAAACAGCTTTATTTCTCGCTCGGCTGATTTGATACTATCTGAGCCATGAACAAGATTATAGCCGCGTGAAGAACTAAAATCACCTCTTATGGTTCCCGGCTCAGCATCATAGCCGAAAGTGTTGCCAAGCATTTTGCGTGCCACACTTATAACGCCCTGGGCTTGCC
>JAGLSG010000125.1 GCA_023135865.1 Planctomycetota bacterium
AAAATGCCATCGAATAAGTATCCGGTGAAATAAACGCAGGCGGCCTGACAGATGCCGATTCCATATCAAGTATTTTGCAAACACCTTTTTTGCTGCCGTTGATTTTAAGCAGAGCTTTGCCGGAAAATGAAGTGCCGGATTTTCTTGCAACACCAACCGAAGCACCAAACGCCGCCACGTTATCAAAGCCAAGATTGCTTACAATCGTTTTGCCTTCGCCCGAACTGTCCTCATCAAGCATCATTTTTATAAGCTGTTTTATATTAACGTAAAAATCAATGTCGTGATATGGCCCGACAGCTTTCATAACCGCCTTATAATCATCAGCATCAGCCAATACAAGGCTGCTTGCACCTTTGATGTGAGCGATAACAAATTTCAAAATTTCAATGTCTTCGCTGCCAAGCAGGCAATCATCAATAAAACAGTAGCTAAGCGAAGAAGAAAAACCGTATTCCAGACGCGACGAATCTTTGGCTATTATAGTTTTGATTTCAACGCTTCGATAATTTTCTGTTTTTTGACCACCGCCATTTTCGACTGTTTTTTTAACGGCCTTGGCAATAGCTTCTTTCACTTTGGGAAAATCTTGTCCCCACTCGATTATAAACAAAGCAGTCGGTTCATCTTTTTCAATTGCCGCCTGATTTAGCACGAGGGCAAAAGTCATATTTTTCTGCGGGAAAATACCGGCATTTAGAATTTCCTTTACTACACCTGCATCTTTGTTCTGCTCGTTCCATTTTGATTTGAAATTATCAACAAAGGCAGCCATCGCCGGCTCTTTGTAGAATTGGTAAAGATTTGTTTTCTTAAACTGCTGCTCAAGCTGACTGAAATCAGAAGTGCTTACAAGAAAAATGGTCTCAGCAGGAACAAGTTTAGCCGCTTTCGGCAAAGCCGCAACACAGGGAAAAGTGCAACTACAGAAAAAAATGACAACGCAAATAACATTAAAAATAATATGTTTATAATTCCCATTCAGATGATATTTGTCCGTCATATCTTTCCTCAATCCTCAATTTTAAATCTCTAATTTTCCCCTGTTGCGCCTTTTGTCAGGCTGAAAATACTTAAAGCCGGTATTCGGATTATCTTTATCGTAGGCAAAAGCATCTCGATTTTCTATGAAATGCTTTACGTAATCTATCGGTATTGCAAAACCAAGTCCGCCGAAGAATATGTAGCCCATATTGGTAACGCCGACAACTTCGCCAGCCATATTGAATAGAGGCCCACCCGAATTGCCTGGATTTATGTCTGTGTTAGTCTGAATGTAAACAAGCCCTTCAAACGTCCGGTTGACTGTGCTGATAACACCATCAGTTACTGTTCGCTCAAGACCGAGCGGATTGCCGATTGCAAAAACTTTTTCGCCAACGCTTATCCTATCCATACTCCCGAAATAAACGTGTTTGATTTTCGTATCGCCGAGGTCTTCGACTTTCAGCAGTGCCAAATCGACAAAAGGATTAACAGCTTCGATTTTCACTTTTTTGAATTTCTTTTTCTCGAATCCGCTTTTTACCTTTTGAAAAACCGTAACTTCTATCTTCGTTTCTTTTTCTATAACGTGGTAATTGGTTATAAGGTAGCCGTTTTCATTAACGAAAAAGCCCGAACCCATTCCAGCTGGCGTTGAAACTTTTACAACCGCCTGAGAAAATTCATCTGCACATTCTTCCAGCGTAGTAATTTTTCGCTCAGCTGTTCTGTACAATTTATCCGAAGATTCTGTACTGCTTTCGTCAACGGAAAATTCATTTGCATCAATTACGCCAGGCGAATCGGCGTATTCATATTCAAGAATGTCATCTTTTTGAATCGTTAAAACATCCACGCCAATATCAACTATTAGAAGCGTCTCTTTTTCGGCGAGAATATCACCAGTTATTTTCTGCCCCTGCTTTAGAACAATCGTGTCAGCGTAAGAAAATGGACAAAACAAAAGCGAAGCAAAAATAATAAAAAACAATCCGCAAGTAGTACGCTTCATAAAACTATCCCCAACTAATTTTTCCCGTCAGGATTAACTGCTCTTAAAACTTTCCAGCCAAGCGGTAAAACCAATGCTGCTATTGTTATTTTGAGCAAATCGCCAATGACAAATGGATACAAGCCGAATGCGAACGCATTTTTAACTCCTACAAAAAAGCCAAGCCACAATAAACCACAAGCATACATAGCTGCACTTGCCAGAATCATAGCGAGAATTGTTGAAGCAACTTTTCTATCCCAGCCGATTTGAGCTAAACTGCCCGCAACATATGCAGCAGCGATAAAACCAAATAAATAGCCGCCGGTAGGGCCAAATAATACAGCAAGCCCAGCTCGGCCAGCTGCAAAAACAGGCATTCCAGCTGCGCCCTGGGCCAGATATGCAAACACACACATCACTGCCCGATTTCTGCCAAGCAGAGCAGCCATCATTAAAACGGCTAACGTCTGGCCGCTAACGGGAATCGGGCTAAACGGCAGCCACACTGAAACCTGAGCAAGCAAACCAATAATCAAAGAAGCACCTATTACCAAAACTGTATCGTAAATAGCCGCATAATTTTTTTGCACAGGCCGCAAAACATCAGCTGCTGTCGCATTCATTAACATATTCTTTCCTTTTCCTATACGTCAAACACTATCTGCTAATACCAACACCAACTGCCAAACTATTATGTTCCTTCGCCACTGCTGGCGAGATATTCAACCTGTTCCGGCGTTAGTTTGTCAATTCCAATAGACATTGATTTTAATTTGAGCGTGCAGACTTTATTTTCTATTTCAACGGGCACATCGTGAACGCCTATTGTCAGCTTACTCTGATTTTTCACAATGTATTCAGTTTCCAGTGCCTGTGTTGCAAAACTCATATCCATTACGCTGGCGGGATGGCCTTCAGCCGCTGCAAGATTAATTAATCTGCCGTCAGCGAGAAGGTGAATTCGTCTGTTATTTTTCATAACATATTCATCGACATAATTGCGGATGTTTTTGTTGACCTTTTTACTCATTTTCTTCAGGCCGGGAATATCTATTTCGACGTTGAAATGTCCGCTGTTTGCAACAACCGCTTTATCTTTCATTACCTTAAAATGTTCAGGCCGTATTACGCTTTTATTTCCTGTCAGCGTTACGAACAGGTCGCCGATTTTTGC
>JAGLSG010000126.1 GCA_023135865.1 Planctomycetota bacterium
AAAAGGCACTCGGAATATATAATGTGATATTTTCACCATTCTCTTTTATAAATACCGGCGAAGTACAATCCCAGGCCGTGTATCCGCGTGCTTCGAATGTAGCTCTAAGACCGCCAGATGGAAATGACGATGCGTCCGGCTCGCCCTGACAAAGCTCCTTGCCACTAAATACCATCAATACTTTGCCATCGGAAGTCGGTGAAATAAATGAGTCATGCTTTTCAGCGGTAAGACCCGTCATCGGCTGAAACCAGTGGCAGAAATGCGTAGCTCCTTTTTCAATTGCCCAATCCTTCATCACATTGGCTACCGCCCCTGCAATGGAAGGATCAAGAAACTGGTTGCCGTCAATTGTTTTCTTCAAAGATTTGTAAACATCTTTCGGCAGACGCTCACGCATCACAGCATCATTAAAAACGTTTGAACCAAATATCTCGGTTATTGACTCACAAACTTTACTCATTTTCATATCTCCTGATTATAATTTATTTGCCGATTGATTTTAGGCTAACCTCGACATTTAGCCGATAATTTTTTGACCAGTTTCACAAATCCTGCGTACCTCTGCCTTGTAAATGGCATTTCCATAGCACAACCACTGGCATCGATTAGTTTAAACATTATAGCCATGCTTTCAACCGCAAAAACTCCTAATCAACACTCAAACCGTATCCAGTCCATGACTCAACTCAATAAAATTGACACCACTATCACCAGAGGCAAGACAGTTATTACCGGAGAGCAAAACAAAAAATATGGGCAGTATCCGTACACCACGCATACTTGCCTTAAAAAGCAGCGCATATTCCCTGTGCCTATCAGTCATTTTCTGTGCCTCTAAATTTTACCAAAGCTATTGTCTGTCAAACCTGCAATCCATTGCAGGCGATGCAATATGATTTGTCGCAATAAACGTGCCACATTTTACAACACAAAAATATTTTTACAAGCCTTTATTTAGCAAAGAATTACAAATAAACATAATAATTTTTATCGCCAAATAGCATTACAATTTTGTAACTTTTTTACAAAAAACTACATTTTTGTAATTTTCTTGCAACCCAAAAGAAAGAGACTCTGTCTTTACGGCAGAGCCCCTTTACAATAGACCATCGAAGGCACAGAAAGCAATGGCCACTGTTTATCAAAAAACCGTAATAACTAACCGATGGCTTTTTGTCCTGTTTCACCGGTGCGAATGCGAACACACTCGACAAGGTCAATAACAAATATCTTGCCATCACCAATTTCACCGCTGCGAGCACCTTCAACAATCGCATCAATTGCCTGTTGCATAAACTCCTGATTCACCGCTATTTCGAGCCGAACTTTCTTGAGAAGGTTCACTTCAAATTTAATGCCGCGATAGCTCTCCTCGTAGCCGTGCTGCTCACCGCAACCAAGCGAATTTGTTACCGACATCTTATGCACATTCGCCTTATAAAGGGCTTGTTTAACGTCCTTCAGCTTGTGCTGTTGAATATATGCTATTATAAGTTTCATAATATAATCCTCATTTTAATTGTTATACAGTATTGAATATCTGGAACCCGCCATATGCTTCCATTCCATGTTCACCAATATCCAAACCTTTCAATTCTTCTTCTTCAGAAACACGAAGACCGATGGTTTTACTAATCAGGGTAAACAGTACCAAGCCGATGCCAAACGCCCACACGAAAGCGGTTCCGGCTCCCAACATCTGAACTGACAACTGTTTGAAACCACCGCCATACAAAAGTCCTGAGTCCATATTAAACAGGCCCACTGCAAGCGTTCCCCATACCCCACAAACTCCGTGTACACTGACAGCTCCAACCGGGTCATCTACTTTCAAAACACCATCAATAAACAATACGCTTAGAACAACAAGTACACCCCCAATCGAACCGATTAGAATTGCGCCAACCGGACTTACTGCATCGCAGCCGGCTGTAATTGCAACAAGTCCTGCCAGAGCACCATTGAGAGCCATTGAAGCATCTGGTTTTTTCATTATTATCCAGGCAGTAAACATCGCAGTAACAGCTGCCGCAGCCGCTGCAAGATTGGTAGTAACTGCAATGTAGCCAATCGAACCTTCTCCGGTAGTTGTTGAGCCCGCATTAAATCCAAACCATCCAAACCAGAGAATGAAAACGCCAAGAGCTGCCAATGGTATATTGTGTCCCGTTATAGCTTTCGGTTTGCCATCTGGTGCATATTTACCAAGACGCGGGCCAAGCACGATAGCACCTGCCAAGGCCAGCCATCCACCTACAGAATGAACTACAGTTGAGCCGGCAAAATCCAAAAAGCCAAGTCCTTCGAGCCAGCCGCCGCCATCAAGCAGTCCGCCCCACGCCCACGAACCAAAAATTGGATAAATAAACAGCGATATAAAGAAACTGTAAATCAGGTAGCCGACAAATTTCGTACGCTCAGCCATCGCTCCCGAAACAATAGTAGCCGCTGTTGCAGCAAAAACTGTCTGGAAAATAAGAAACGTCCAATTCCAGCTCGCACCATCACTCGTGCCGTGCATACCGAATAATGTTGTTCCAAATAAACCGTTGGTCTCGCCAAACATCAAGCCAAAACCGACAAGGAAAAACGCTATACTTCCAACCGAAAAATCCATCAGGTTTTTCATTAGGATGTTCACCGCATTTTTAGCCCTTGTAAAGCCGCACTCAACCATTGCAAAGCCCGGCTGCATAAAGAAAACAAGGAAAGCGGCAATGCAGGTCCAGACAATATTAACGTTAAGCTGCAATTCTTCTTTTGCCGCATCAACAGCCGCCGCTGAAACATCATCTGCAAAAACAGGGCTGCTAAAAAACAACATCAAAAGTAAAAAACCATAAACAAATATCTTTTTTTTCATTTTTTTATCCCTTCAATAATTCACAACATAACTACAAATCATAAGCTGTCTCATAATTCTGTTCGCCCCAAACCGGCAACACTAAAAATACACAGCTTTTTGGGTTACGAAACAAATTCTAAAAACTCTTTGAAAGCCCTATACCTGCAAAGAATACGCTGCCTTCGGTTCCATAGGTATCCGTTTTACGTATATCATCACTAAGCAATGTGACATAATTCAAACTCGGCGAGACAGTCCAGCCAGCTATTTCCATAGGGAAGGAAATCGAAATCGTTAAATCCTGCATCTTCTCCTGAGTTGTTCCCCAATAATATTTATTGTAAGCACTATTACCCCAACCCAAGTTCGCACCAATTTCCATTCCTACCGGCAAATCCGGCGAAAACTCAAACAGCTTTTCAATACTATGGCCAACACCCAAAGATGCGTACGTTCCTTTTGCCTCTTCCAAATCGTGATAAACCGTAATCGTTGGACTAAGCGGCAAATCGAAATTCAATCCCCAGTAAAATTCGGTAGTATCCGGCACATCCGTTCCCGGAAAATCATAATATATGATACCCACCGAATAGCCGACCCCTTTTAAGCCAGGCACGGCATCCGAGTAATCAATCGAATAATCCATTTCGGAAAAATCACCACTGTTACCATTGATATTTGTCAAATCCATATTTCCCCAGACTCCAGCCGTGAAATTGCCATAGCCAACACTTACTCCCGGCTGAAATACAGGGTCATCGGAAAGATTCTGTCCTCGCCAGACGTATTTGCCGAAGAAATCTACGGTTAAATCAATACTAATATCTTTGCTTTCCTGCTCCTGTGCCAAAACTGAATTCGCCAACAATATCGAAAGCAACCCAATAGTAAAAATAAAAACTCCCTTTGTGCCCATTTTCGTTCTCCTTAAATTTGAACATTACATTGTTAAAAAAGTCGGTCTTTCTCCCTCAACCATTAGCAACGGCTGTGCCAACACAAAAACAAAGCTATAAACCCTTGCCTTACAAAGAGATATGCAATTTAGCACAGCAAAAAACGGCAGCTACTATATGACAAAATTGTAACTTGCCATATAACCGTTACATATTTGTCTATTCCACGGCAACAAAACGCAAAGACACAGAAATTTATCTTGACAACTAACGCTAAATCCAGATTTTATATCCTACTGCTAATTAAGGAGTTAAAGAAAACAGCCCTCAACTTATAATATTTATAAGAATAACTAACTTGCTATGCAGGCAATAAATATTACAATTATGTCAGATTGCAAATAATGTAAGAACCCGCAGACAAGTTGCCATCGACCGCCAACAACTGAAAAACGAAATCCTCAAATTATACCGCGAACTCGAAGACAGATTCCCAAAAGGACTCAATGGGCTGAGCTGGCAATCAAGAGGTAGCACGTGGAAATAGACCCTGCCAACGAGCGACATGCCAAAAAAGTTGGCGATGATTCTTACCGTTACAAGTGTGGAACAAGACCATTATACAAAGAATAGATATCCTTCTCGGAAAAACAGCCTTTTAAGGCAGTAGATTTGTGTTTTATCTCTCTGAGCATTCTGCCTGCCACTTCATCATCCAGCGTTATACCTTTTTTCTTAAAGAAATGCCTCAACACAGCTTTCCCTGAGTGTTTACCAATCACTAAACGACTCTCCCGCCCAATAACGGATGGCTCAAATGGCTCATAAGTTAGAGGGTTTTTAATTATTCCATTCTGATGGATGCCAGATTCGTGTGCAAAAGCACCGTGACCTATTACAGGTTTGTCAAATGGTAATGTTCGGCCGGATGCAGTTGAGACTAATTTGCATACCTCGATTAGTTGCCGTGTATCAACAGAACAATCCAAATTCATACATACTTTACATGCCATGACTATTTCTTCAAGCGGAGTATTACCGCTGCGCTCACCAAGACCGTTTACTGTAACGTCAACACTTTTAACGCCGGCTTTTATAGCGGCTAAAGCATTCGCAGTTGCCATTCCGAGATCGTTATGGCCATGAAATCCAATGTCCAATTCAGGTGCTAAAGAACGTATCCTCATAATATTAAGATAAGTCTGTAATGGATCCCATATACCAACTGTATCAGCAATCCTGAGACGGTCAGCACCAGAGTCCTGGACAACGCGAATAAAATCGTCAAGAAACAATGCATTAGCTCGAGAGGCATCCTGCGCTCCTATCGAAACAAACGTAAAAAGCTCGCGAGCCCTTCGTATAATAGTTTTAAGTTTATTTCTAACCCACTGTGCATTTTTGTCGATAGCATCTATCTGTATTTGTGAGACCGGTAACGAAATATGTATAGAACTTACTCCACAGTCAACCGCAAGATTAATATCATCATCCATTGCCCTGCACCATACAGTTAATCGACAGTTAAGTCCTAAACCCACTATGGCCTTGATAC
>JAGLSG010000127.1 GCA_023135865.1 Planctomycetota bacterium
GCTGGTTCGACTCCAGTCCCGGGCAATCCTAAACTAAATGTAATTGAAGTTAAGCAAGATACCATGAACCATCAAAGGAAATGGACGCTGATTTAAACATTTCCAATATGTATACACATAAAACGGAGAATAACAATATTGAAACAAAAGAGTTTCGCTTTAAATATTGTTAAATCAAAGTACAGTATTTGGGAAAGGTCAAAAAATGAAAAGTTCTGTTGCGGTAACTCTAATAATTTGTGGTACCTTCTTAATTATTGTTCCGTTTATAAGCGAGTCTATTGGGACTCATCAAGTTGCTAATGTTATGATCCAACTAGATAAGTCGGTAGATTTAAAGACAGGATTACCTAAATCATATTTAACAACGAGTATAACTATTGGGGCGATTATGGTGCTAATCGGCACTTTTATTTCGTTTCGGAATAAATAGGTGGATAAATAGGGATAGCCACCTATTTTTTTATGTTAGGCCGAGCTGCTCGGCTTCGGCATATAAATCGTACTGCTTCATTTTTTTGAAAAGCGTTGTCCGATTTATTCCAAGTGCATTTGCTGTTTCCTGCCGATTAAAATGATTGGCTTGCAGGCAGCGGCGAATGAAATCCTTTTCCGGCTCCAACATCGCCTGCTTCAAACTCATCGGCTTGTATAATTTACTCGAATGGCTCTGCTGCTGTCTGACCACGGCTGGTAAATCTTCAACATCTATAAATTTGCCTTTGCTAAGCAGGACAGCTCGCTCAATTGCATTTTCCAATTCGCGAATGTTGCCAGGCCATAAATAACGCTCCAAATATTCCATCGCATCGTCAGAAATGCCGACCTTTTCCCTCTTATGCTGCGTGCAATATAATCTGAGAAAATGTTTTGCGAGCAGCCGAACATCGCCAACCCTTTCATTCAACGGCGGCAAATCTATAGTCACAACATTTATTCTGTAATACAAATCCTCTCTGAATCTGCCTTTTTTTACCTCTTCATTCAAATCCTGATTCGAAGCCAATATGACTCGCGTATCAATGGTTTTGGTTTTGTTGCTTCCAACCGGCTCCAATTGTCTGTTCTGCAAAACCCGAAGCAGTTTGACCTGAAGGGCAGGCGAAGCATTTGCAATTTCATCGAGAAAAATAGTTCCATTATTTGCAGCGATGAATTTGCCTTCCTTATCGCTCACCGCTCCGGTGAAAGAACCTTTTACATGGCCGAATAATTCACTTTCAAGCAGTGTGTCGGGAAGCGCTCCGCAGCTTACTTCCACGAACGCTTTATTACGTCGACTGGAACGATGATGTATCGCTCTTGCGAGCATACTTTTGCCTGTCCCAGATGGCCCGGTCATTAGGATGGTGGTTGTCGTATCGGCTACAGCTTCAACGAGTTCAAAAATTTTGGCCATTTTATAATTATGGCTGATTATATTTTCCAAACTGTATTTTCGCTTTAGCTGCAAACGCAGACTTTCGTTTTCACTGATTAGCGATTGCTGCTTTAGTGCTTTTTCTACAGCTATACGCAAATCATCATCAACGATTGGTTTGGTCAGGTAGTCGTGAGCGCCTCTCTTTATCGCTTCGACTGCACTTACGATTGTGCCGTAGCTCGTTATTACAATTACTACTGTTTGAGGATAACTTTTTTTGATAATATCCAAAAGTTCAAAGCCGTTACCGTCCAGCAGATTGATGTCTGTTATGACGAGTGAATAGGTTTGTTTTTGCAGCTGGGAGATGGCGTTGCTAAGTGTTTCAACGCCGTTGGTT
>JAGLSG010000128.1 GCA_023135865.1 Planctomycetota bacterium
ATAGCCAGACTATTTTTTCATAGGCAGTATCCTGAAGTTTCGCAGCATTGCTTAAAAGGTTAGATGTTGAGATGGTTATTTCATAAGCGGTCATTTTGCCGGATTTGTCTATGGTGGTAACATCGATAGTTGCACCTTTAGAGCCAATGGGAGTTTCTGGCTGGACTTTCAAATCGCTATTATGCTTCAATGTATGAGCAGTTAATCGAACATAAAAGGCGTGTTCGATAGTTGTGCTTCTTTCGTATGGACACGGCATTTCGAATTTTTTGTAAGCTTCTTTTGTTGGTATTAAGTAAACGCTTTTTCCCGACATTGAATGAAGCAGGTATCCGTCCTGAATAGCTGTGTTTTGGGCTGTTTCGTAAATCCTGACGGAGAAATCTAATCTTGTGATATGTCCTCTGACTTTATCGAATGGGTAATTAAGGCAGTCCCATACGAGTTTGTCGACGGAGCTTTTGATGGTTGGTTGTTCGTTATTAATTGTTTCAGGTGTTGCCGATACTTGCTCTGTTTCTTTTCGTGGTATTTCTGTTAGGCAGTGCCAGGGGATAATTATATTTGAATAGTCTTGGCTTGGGATGTTTCTTAATGGCAAATCTTCAACAAATGGAGCCCAGCCGTGAACAGGGTATGGCCAGACTGAACCGGAGATGAAAGCTAAAATTTCGCGAGTTTGGAATCTTAGAATAGTATTTTTTTGTTTAAGAGTTAGCGACATAAAGCTTTGAATAACTCGAAGGTTTTCTTCGCCGTTGATATTTCCGATAACTATCATATTCCTGCTGAGAGATAAAACTGCCGGGTCGATTTGGGATGGAATCTGCGTTGCGAAAATCACACATATTCCGGCAGAACGCAGGACGGCCAATATGTGGCCAAGTGGTGAGGTTCTTTTTTTTGCATCATATTGATTGGCTACGCCGATGAATCTCGTAGCATCGTCAATTATGATAATGTGTTTTATTTCTTTGGTTTCAGGGAGATTTTTTGCTTGCTGATATAGCCAGTATAGCATGAAGTTAATTAGAACCTTACATTGCATTTCGTTGGTCAAACTTCTGGCATTGATGACGGTGTTTTCACCAAAGAGCCATTCAAACGACATACCCTTTCTGCAACTGAAAAGATTCTGCTTACCGAGAATTAGCGAAAGAGCTGTCTTTGCTGCGTCATGATAACCGACCTGACGGAAGTTTTTCACATTGATAGTGAGCAGGGCTTCGTAAATATCACGAAGGCAAAGGGTGGTTTCTTCACCGGTTTGTTTGGCATATTGCTGAAGCTGAGAGTTTGCTATATCAACAGCTTTATTTAAGAAATCAAGGCTAAATATCAGCGAGCAGATGTTTGCCAGGATTGGCATAAACTCATAGATAAAATTATTTTGGTTGGCGTTTGGTGGCGACGTTAAATTTAAGGAAATTTTATCCAAATTGAAATGTCTGAAATCTGGAAGATTACTAAAACCGTTTTTGGGGTCGATGACAGTTATTTTTACATCAGGTTTTACCCTTGAGAATTCATTGCATAGCTGGGTGATGAAACGGCTTTTGCCTGACCCTTGAGGGCCGAGTACCAGCATTCCGGTTATGAGTTTATTTAGGTCGATTAGAAACGGCACATTGTCCATCTGCTCCATTAAGTATAGATTGCCCTG
>JAGLSG010000129.1 GCA_023135865.1 Planctomycetota bacterium
CAGCCGTAAAAGCAATATCGAAGTTGGCCTTTTTCTCTTGCCTTTCTGACTATTTTGGGTAGAGTATATGGCTCAAATTCAGTCAGTTTTTAATACGGAGAACCAAAATGATAGGCAAAAAGATTCGTTTGGAAAGAATAATCGACCGTGATTCGGGCAAAACCGTAATCATCCCGATGGACCACGGCGTAACGGTTGGCCCGATTGAGGGCTTGGCAGATATGCAAACAACGGTATCGAAAATCGTGGCCGGCGGAGCTAATGCTATTTTAATGCACAAAGGAATCGTTAGAACCGGCCATAGAGGAGCCGGCAAGGACGTTGGGCTGATTATTCATCTTTCAGCGGGCACATCAATGAGTCCTGACCCCAATGCTAAAGAGCTGATTTGCAGTGTGGAAGAAGCAATCAAGCTCGGCGCAGATGCGGTTTCGATTCACATTAATCTCGGAGCTGAAACAGATAAGGAAATGCTCTGGCAGCTCGGCTATGTCAGTGAGCAATGTATGGAATGGCAGATTCCGCTTATTGCAATGATGTACACTCGCGGAGCAAAAATTGAAAATGAATTTGACGCAGCTAATGTCAAGCACGCAGCGAGAGTTGGAGCTGAGCTTGGAGCTGATATTGTCAAGGTGGTTTACACCGGCAGTATCGACAGTTTCAGAGAAGTTGTTCAGGGCTGTCCTGTACCGGTCGTAATTGCCGGCGGAGAAAAAATGGATGGCGATGAAGATATATTCCAAATGGTTGAAGATTCTCTAAAGGCCGGAGCCAAAGGCGTTTCGATTGGCCGAAATGCGTTCCAGCACGCATCGCCGGATAAAATGGTTGCTGCACTTAGCCAAATGGTTCATAACCAAATCAGCATCCAGGAAGCTGTAGCTATGACCAAAAGCTGAATTTGATTTAAGTAAGCGGGAGACAAGTTTGATGAAGAAATTCTGGGTAAATGCAAACCCTTATAATAAAGATGTGGTAATATCAGCTTTGGAAAGCGGAGCTGAAGCGGTTGTTCTGCCTGACGGCAAAAGCGAAACCGTTCGCGAATTCGGCAAGATAAAAACGGTTGAAAAAAACGGCGATATTGTGCCGGGCAAAGATGTTGAATTTATCGACATTGCCAGCAAAGCTGACGAAGATAAAGCAGCTGCTGTACCGGAAAATAAAATCCTCGTTCTGCGAATGCTCGACTGGACGATTATTCCAATTGAAAATCTTCTCGCTCGCCGCGGCAAAAACATTATGGTTCAGGTCGAAACCAGCGAGCAAGCTAAGCTTATGGTGGAAATTCTCGAAAGCGGCGTTGACGGCGTTGTTCTAAACACAACAAATATAAATGAGATAAAGAAAACTTCCGAAATCATCAGCGGCATCAGCGAAAAAGTTTCGCTCGTTACAGCTGAAATTACTGCAACAAGACAGCTTGGTATGGGCGACAGGTCTTGTCTTGACACCTGCACACAGATGATATTAGGCCAGGGAATGCTGGTTGGAAATACCGCTACTGGTTTTTTCCTCGTCCATTCCGAATCGATTGATAACGCTTATGTTGCCTCTCGGCCGTTTCGCGTTAATGCCGGAGCTGTTCACGCTTACATATTAACGCCCGGCGGCAAAACAAAATATCTCGCTGATTTGAAAACCGGCGATGAAGTTATGCTGGTTGATTCCAAAGGCGCAAGCCAGACAGCTTATCTTGGCCGAAATAAAATTGAGAAGCGTCCTATGATGCTGATTGAAGCTGCAGTTGACGGCGAGCCGATAACGCTGGTTTTACAGAATGCCGAAACGATTCGGCTGGTCAGCCCTGACGGCAAAGCTATTTCAGTAACAAATCTTGCAGTTGGCGACAAAGTTTTGGGACACATCGAAAAGGCCGGACGACATTTCGGTATGCAGGTCGATGAAACACTGATAGAGAGATAATTTTTTGCCTGACCTGAGCTTGTCGAAGGGCTATCCACGACGCACTTTTCCCCCCAGCTTTCCTCCAAGCATATCATCCCTCCTTAAACAGAAATAAGTGCTCTTAATTACTTCCTTAATCTCCTTCATAAAACGATTCTTATCATCGTTTCCACACAGCCACAACAGCCACAAGTCCAGTTATTGCCCCAATAATACCAGTTAGAGCTGCCATCCACACAACAAAACCTTCCCGTCTTTCTCTTTTTTCAGCACGAATTGCTTTTTTAACTTCGCAAACACCTTTTGTAGTAAGTATACGACCTTGTCGGTATACACACATATCATTCCAATACTCTTCATCGTGGTAATCAGGAATTGGAACCATTAATTGATCCGCCTTCTTGCATAATCTTTGTGTAACTAAGCTACCAATCTTTTCGTCGATTATTTGTGATTCATTCATTTCTTCCGAACGAAGTTTTTCAATTTCATCCTGTGGTTTCTTTTTGTTCTTGGCATCAACAATCAAATGGCTATATAAATTGCTTGTTTTTTGTTGTTCTTTATAAAGTTTTTTCAAACAATAATGATATTTGGTTGTTTCAAGCATAATTACTCCTTTATCAGCCCCCGAAATATAACAAGTACTTCAGAAATTTCATTCTTCGAGATTTTCATTTTTCAGGCTAAGATTCAAAGAAATTTAGTCGGGATTAAAAAACCATGAAAGTTATTATTTGTAAATCAAATTAAAAAGCTCTTTAGCCAAATCTGAATCTAATGTCTTAAGTATCTTGTATTCCTCCAAGGCAGAACTTTTGTCGCCGATGCTCAGATAGGCGACTCCAAGATTGTTGTGCGCATCCGCATAGTCGGGCTCGATTCTGATAGTCTGTTTATATGCCTCTATTGCTTCTTGATAATGACCGAGATTTTTATAAACAATACCAAGATTGTTGTGTGCCACAACGAAATCAGGGTTTATCCTGATGGCTTCTTTATATGCTTTTATCTCTTCGTAGTAGCAACCGAGTTCACCATGGACAAGGCCAAGACCAAAATGGGCATGTGAGCTATCATGCTTGATCTTTAGGGCCTGTTTAAAGAGTTCCATTCCCTCATCAGGCAGACCCACTTCGACGCAAGCCTCTCCAAGATAACAATATGCCACGTCGTCATCTGGTTTAATTCGAATACGTTCTCTCCACGCTTCCATTTCTTCTTTTCGCTGACCGAGTGCACGATGAGCAAGAGCAAGGGAGAAGTATGCGTGTTCTCTAAAATCGGGGCTGATCCTGATACTTTCTTTGTAGGCTTTTATCGATTCTTCCCAACAACCTTGAGTGCCATAGATGGCAGCAAGGTAGCAATAAAGCCATGATTTGGAGGATAGGTCTTCATTAGCAGCTTCGATTCCCTGCTTCAGGATATTTATTGCTTCAACCTTTTGCCCAATTTCACTGTAAACAAGGCTAAGATTAGTGTATGTATCGAAACCGGCACATCTCGGGTCGATTCTAATGGCTTCTTTATACGCTATTATTGCCTCTTCAGGAAGTTGGAGTTTATCATAACACCAACCGAGATTATAAAATGCTTTAGCTTCATCTGGCTTGAGACTTACAGCTTGCATCAAGGCCTCTATCGCCTCTGCGTATCGACCAGCTTTAGCATGTGCTAAGCCTATATTGAAGTAATCGAAGTATCTATCAGCCGAATTCGACATAAAAGTTACTGACTATAGAAAGACTTATATGATTCAGATATTTCCCATATTACACGCCTCGCTATGCAACCAAGCTTTTTAGTTTCATAACTATACCAAAATCTTTCTCGAATTACAATAATCCAAAATCTTTTTTAGGGGTGGGTTTGTCTTAGTCATTGATAGAGGCCCTTACAAATAAAAAAGGCCGGGTAGCATTTCTGCCCGGCCTTTTTTGTTTTTATTTTTACGGCTTTCTTAATATCGACTTGACCTTACTCCACATTGAAAAAGCCGGACGACATTTCGGTATGCAGGTCGAGGAAACACTAATCGAGCGATAATTGTTTTTGTATTTACAGGTACTTATTTGCGATTGCGTTCGGCTTCAGTGGCATAGCGAAGCATCT
>JAGLSG010000013.1 GCA_023135865.1 Planctomycetota bacterium
CGAGTAAAAAATGAAATCAGAGAAATTTTTCATCGCACCCTACCAGAAGAGACAAATATTGTAAATCCGGCTACTCAATTAGAACAGAAACTGGAAGCTTTGCGAAAAGATTATCAGCTCTTCGCTTCTTTCGGCCCGACCCGCTTATCACCACTTGAAGTTCTCCGTCGTATAACTGTAAACACCTCTCAGCAGGAAAACGTTAAAATTGATAATCTTTTCATAGCTGCTGATTCTGTTCGATTAAGCGGATACTGCGACTCATTTGAATCAGTGTATCAATGGCAGAAACTTTTACAGGAAATTCCTGAGTTTGCCGTTGTTGACGTGCAGGATGCGCAAAGGCAAACCAAAAGTGGTGCCGTACATTTTACAATGCTAATATCTTCAGTGAGGCATTTAGCGATATCGGAGCAAAAATAATGCGTTTAACACAAAGAGAAAAATTATTTGCTGTCGCTTCAATGATTTTCATAGCAGTTTGGGGACTGTTTGCGTTCGCAGTTAGCCCCGCTATCGAGAGGACTGAGACTCTCAGACGGGTAATTCCTGAAAAGCAAAGCGAGCTTGAGACATTTCGTACCAAGGCCAGCGAATATATTGCCTTGCGTGATGGTCTCGATACCTTACATACGAAGATCGCCTCACAGGAAAAAATATTTGAACTGCTGCCCTTTTTAGAATCATTAATTCGAGAATGCGGCCTTGCAAAAAATGTTGCCACAATGAAACAGCAAGTATCGCAACTTGAGTCAAATCACTGTGAGACAATCGTGGAAATAGAGCTGCAGAATTTAACACTCAGCCAGCTTGTTAATTTTCTCTGGCAAGTGGAATCATCGAAGGTATTGGCAAGAACCAAAAACCTCTACATCAAAAAGAATCTGGCAAATACAGACTTACTCGATTCACTCATTGAAGTGCATAATCTAAAATTAGCCCGAAACTAAGCAACTTAGACCTAATCTAACATGCTCAAATTACTAAATACCCCTGTATTAAGAACAGATTGATTGACAATGCGGGGGTTTTTTTGTTAGAATGCGTTTTTCAAGATTAAGGTTGAAAGGGCAAAATTTTGAATCCAAAAGGGGTTGTTCTTGCTGGAGGTACTGGCTCTCGTCTGCATCCACTAACCAAGGTCACAAACAAACACCTGCTTCCCATTGGCCGCAAGCCCATGATTTATTACCCCATTGAAAAACTAACTTCAGCAGGAATTGACGAAATATTAATCGTGACGGGAGTCGAGCATATGGGCGATGTGGTCGGCCTGCTTGGTTCCGGCAAAGATTTTGGCTGCCGGTTCACGTACAAAGTCCAGGACCAAGCCGGAGGAATCGCGCAAGCATTAGGACTTGCTGAAGGATTCTCCAACGGTGAAAGATTGGTTATTATTCTTGGCGACAATCTCTTCGAGGCCGAACTGAAAGAATACGTTGATAAATTCAAAGCCCAAAAGACTGGAGCGAGGATGCTGCTTAAGCAGGTCGAAGAGCCTCAGCGATTCGGGGTTGTTGAGATTTGTAATGACAGGGTTATAAGCATTGAGGAAAAACCCAAGCACCCGAAGTCTGATTGCGCCGTAACCGGCATATATTTCTATGATGCAACCGTTTTTAACATCATAAAAACGCTCAAACCCTCAGGCCGAGGAGAGCTCGAGATTACCGATGTAAACAATGCTTACATCGCCAAAGGCCAGATGCATTTCGATGTTCTCAAAGGATGGTGGACAGATGCAGGTACATTTGAGTCACTTACAAAAGCAAACGAGTTGGTTATAAAGGACCCACCAAAATGACTAAAAACAAAGCTATCTTAAAAACTGTTTTTGCCGATGGCAACCTGATTGTTCGCGGCTCAGACCACCTTATTGAGGGAGTTGCAGTAAAGAGAGCAATGGTCATACCTGATGAGCGGGGCAGACTCGGCGAGATAATGCGGGCTGACGACCCGTGGTTCGAAAAATTCGGGCAAGTCTATTTCACCACCACGTATCCGCGAGTCGTAAAAGCATGGCATTACCACAAAAAGCAAACCGACCATTTTTACGTCGCCAAAGGAATGATCAAAATAGCACTCTATGATGAACGCAAGGATTCATCTACATACGGTATTGTAAATGAGATTTATCTCGGCGAACATTGTCCCGGTCTGGTTCGCATACCACCCGGAGTGCAGCACGGTTGGATGTGCGTAAGTGACAGCGAAGCTTATATTGTCAACGTGGTCTCAGAGATGTACAACTACGCTGAGCCCGATGAGTTTCGCACCGACCCACACGATAATGACATCCCATACGACTGGACACGTAAAGATGGTTGAGGGCAAAGTTGCCATTTTAGGCGGCAAGGGTATGCTGGGCTCCGATTTAGCACATGCCTGTACAAAACATGGGTTCAATTTTGAGGTTTTTGACCTGCCGGAGTTTGACATTACCAATCACAAGCAGCTTGCAGATACTGTTAACCACGCGCAAGTCATTGTCAACTGTGCAGCTTATACAAACGTTGAAAAAGCGGAAAGTGAGACCGAATTGGCATACAAAGTCAATGCCGAAGCTGTGGGTCTATTGGGCAAACTCGCTGCAGATGCCGGAATATGGGTTCTGCACATCAGCACTGATTTTGTTTTTGATGGAACCAAGAACAGCCCCTACAACGAGACCGATGAGCCGAATCCTGTAAACGCCTATGGAAGAACCAAACTCGCCGGCGAGAAGCTTCTGGCCGAAAGCGGCTGGCCGCATTGCATTCTCCGCTTGGAATGGACTTACGGCAAAACAGGACAAAATTTCGTAAGCAAACTTGTATCGCACATCGAAGAGAACAAAAACTTGTGTGTGGTCGATGACCAGGCAGGTTCGCCGACAGCTACTACCGAGGTTGCCGAAGTGATTTGCCAACTCCTGCTGCAAAAGCCACAAGGTATATTTCATTTTGCCGCTTCCGGCTGCGCAACACGGTTTGAAGTAGCAAAATTTATTTTTGACAAACTGGATACTAGCGTTAGTTTAACTGCCTGCAAAAGCAGTGATTACATTACGGCAGCGACAAGACCACTGAACAGTCGATTTGATTGCAGTAAAATTCAGGCCCTGCTCGATGAACCCATCAAGCCGTGGCAAATGCCATTACAGTTATTCCTGGAGCAATTATGAAAAGTATTCTGGTAACAGGCGGTGCTGGTTTTATAGGAAGCAACTTTATTCGAATGGTGCTTTCAGAACACGACAACACATTCGTTGTCAATCTTGACAAGCTCACCTACGCCGGCAATCTCAAAAACCTGAAGGGTTTTTTAGATAATCCCAATCATAAATTTATCAAAGGCGACATTTGTGATACCAAACTGGTGGGGAAAATTCTCGATGAGTATAAAATTGAGGCAATTATAAATTTCGCTGCTGAAACCCATGTCGACCGCTCCATTCTTGCACCAAAGGCCTTTATCGAGACCAATATCAAGGGCACGCTGGTTCTATTGGAAGCTGCTCGCGACAGCAATTTACTCAAGTTTGTTCAAATTTCGACGGATGAAGTTTACGGCTCTCTAGGGCCGGAAGGCAAATTTACCGAAGGAACACCGCTAAGCCCAAATTCACCGTATTCAGCCAGCAAAGCTGCTGCAGACCATTTGGTAAAAGCATTCGGGCATACGTGGGGACTTAAGTACAATATCACCCGATGTTCAAACAATTACGGGCCATATCAGTTTCCCGAAAAAATGGTCCCGCTGATGATTAATAATGCCCTGAACAACAAAGAATTGCCGGTTTATGGCGACGGCCTGTATGTGCGCGACTGGCTATATGTATACGACCACTGTACAGCCGTATGGAAAGTCTTGACCAAAGCACCGCCGGGTGGAGTTTACAATATCGGCGGCTGTAACGAAAAAAAGAATCTCGATGTCATCGAACTGATATTGAATCGGCTTGAAAAACCAAAGTCACTCATCAGACACGTAGCCGACAGGCCTGGCCATGATAGAAGATACGCCGTTGACGCAAGCAAGATAATAAAGCAGCTAAATTGGCAACCTTCGATTGGTTTTGAAGAAGGTATCAACAAAACAATAGACTGGTATTTGCAGAATCAAAAATGGCTTGTTGACATCGTTTCCGGCAACTATCAGAAATATTACGATTCTATTTATTCAAATCGATAGATATTGTTATGTAAAACTTGGGAATATGACAACTGTGGCGGAATTGAACGTAAGTTTAGCTATAGGTCGAAGGGACTCGAACCAATAGTGTTCGGAACAAATTATAGCAATGTCATAATTCCAAAAAAATATTATAAAATTCCAATTTTAAACTTGCGCTATACCTCCAAT
>JAGLSG010000014.1 GCA_023135865.1 Planctomycetota bacterium
GAAGCAGTGGTATAAAAGATTTTGATGTAATTGTTTCCGGTTCGCTGCCTTCCAATCCAGCAGAACTGCTTGGCAGCGAGCAGATGGAACGTTTGATTAAACAGCAGCGTGAAATTTATGATTACATTATAGTTGATGGCCCACCTGTACTCCTCGTTACAGATGCGAAGATTTTGGCGAGAATTGTGGACGGAACTATTCTTGTATTTAATGCAGCTGCCACAAAAAGAGGTGCTGCCCAGCGAACCATTCGTGAATTGAAGGAAGTTGATGCTTTGATATTGGGCTGCGTTCTCTTTGCTGTTAAAGCTATGAAGGGCGGCTATTTCCACGAACAATTCAATGCTTACCAGGAATATCAGAAATTACAGCTTGCACAAACCACTTAATTGGCTATCCTTGCCAACTGTTTCCGGTTCAAATTTTAACAGTTAGTTTAAGGTAAACATTATTATGGATAAGTTTTTAGTCACAGGCGGAGCTGGTTTCATTGGTTCAAATATTTGCAGACAACTGGTTACTGACGGTTGTTTCGTTCGAGTTGTTGATAATCTTTTGACAGGCAAAAAAAGTAATCTTTCTGATGTAATAAACAAAATCGAATTCATAGAAGCTGATATGGGTGATGAAGTTGTAGCTCGTTCGGCTATGAAGGGCGTAGATGTTGTTTTGCATCAGGGTGCTTTGCCGTCCGTTCCGCTAAGTGTCGATGACCCTGCTGCTACGCACAAACATTGTGTTGATGCGACTTTCACACTTCTTTTAGCAGCTCGTGATGCAGGCATAAAACGTTTCGTTTATGCTGCCAGTTCGTCGGCTTATGGCGATACTCCAACTTTGCCCAAAATTGAAACGATGCCTACCTCACCGCTTTCACCGTATGCGGTAGCGAAATTGGTTGGCGAATATTATGCCAGAGTTTTTTATGAAGTTTTTGGTCTTGAGACGATTTCGTTGCGATATTTTAATGTTTTTGGTCCTTATCAGAATCCGAAAAGTCAATATGCCGCAGCGATACCAGCTTTTGTAACATCCATATTGAAAGATGAATCGCCAACCATTTTTGGTGATGGCCAGCAGAGTCGTGATTTTACGTATATTGATAATGTTGTCGGGGCCAATCTGCTTGCGGCTCGCGTTAAACACACGGTTGGTGAAGTTGTCAATATTGCCGGCGGAGAGTGCGTAACGGTTAATGAGGTCATTGACAGTATTAACGATGTTCTTGGCAAGGATGTTAAGCCGACCCACACCAAATCTCGCCCAGGCGATGTAAAACATTCGTTTGCTGATATTAGCTTAGCTGAAAAAACCATTGGCTACAAACCGATGGTGGATTTTAAGCAGGGCCTTGAAAAAGCTATTAATTGGTACCGCAATAATCTGCTTTAGGTGATACTGATTGCCGATTGTTTTGCAGAGCCACACAGTACTATTGCATATACCCTATCATAAAAATAAGGAGATAGATAACTGTGGTTATATACAATAAGCGTTATACTGAAAAAGTGTTTAGCAGATATGTTCTGCTTAGTATAATTTTTCTATTTGCTGTTTGTTGTTTCAGTAATTTCTCTGTTGCTGTTGAAGGCGGTCGTGGCTTTGTTTCCAAAGAAGGCATAGCCAACGGCTGGTGTTTTGAAACAGACAGGGCACAAGTCAGAGTTACAGCCGTGATGGATAATATTTTTCGTATAACGGCTGTTCCCATAGGTTCGGCTTTGTCCGGCGAGAACACTACTTTTATCGCACCGGTTACTCAGCCGGCTTTTTCCCTGGCGAAATTTGATAATGAGGATAAATTTGGTATTTCCACAGAAGTTGCGATACTGGAAATTTCAAAGGATTCTCTTGAGTTCGTTATAACCGGGAAAGATGCAGGGACTATGCTCAAAAATGTCAAATTAAATTGGCACCCTGAAGATTGTCGGCATTGGGAAGTTACGCTTTTGTCTCCACCTGGAGAAAGAAATTATGGCATCGGCAATCCTGAAATGGGACGTTCCGGCGGACTGATGAAATCTTTTGCCCAGACTATGGTAGGCAACGGTATAACACAAGTACCGTTTGTTTGGAGTACCGCTGGTTATGGAATGCTGTTTGATTTCGAACAAAAAGGTCTTGTGTGGAAGAAGTGTGATGGCGGGCATTACTGGCGGGTGCCTGGCGGGGAATTGGATTTTTATGTTTTATTGGCTGACACGCCCTATCAGCTACTGGATGCTTATACTGATTTAACGGGCAAGCCGCCTATCCCGCCGAAATGGACGTTCGGATTTATGATGAGCAGATGGGGGTACGATGATTGGGAAGATATTCGGCAAAAGTGGCGCAAATTTAGGCAGAAAAAAATCCCTGTGGATGTTTTTATTTATGATTACGATTGGTTTGTTAAAGACTGGCAATGGAATAATAAAACTTTCCCAAACCCGAAAGAGAATATTGAAGAAGCTTCGAAAATGGGAATAAAAATAGTCGGAATTCGCAAGCCCCGCATAGAAGATAAAGAAAATCTGGAGTTTGCAAAGAGTAAAGACTGGATACTTGCCTACACAAAAAATGACCTGGATTTTTCCATACCTCAAGCCAGGAGTTGGTGGTGGCAGAAACATATTCCAGTATTTAAGGACGGAATAGCCGGATGGTGGAATGATGAAGCCGAGCAAACTATAACGGAATATTATTATATGGTGCAGGCACAGCACGATGGTATGCTGGCTCAAAAACCAAACGAACGTGTGTGGACAATTAACAGGGCTTTTTCTCCCGGCTTGCAGCGGCTTGGAGCGGCCGTCTGGACAGGCGATATAAATTCTTCATGGGAGGCCCTTCGTGAGCAGCCGGCGACTTTGTTGAATTATTCGATGACAGGTATGCCTTACGGCAGTGAAGATATTGGAGGTTTCATCGGTATGCCTTCGCCGGAGATGTATGTTCGCTGGATTCAGCATGGAGCATTTATACCGGTAATGCGAGCACACAGCCAACGCTATTCTGACCGCTGGCCCTGGGCTTTTGGCGATGAAGCGGAGAAAGCGGTCAAAAAGGCCATAGAATTACGGTATCGTTTAATCCCTTATCTTTACAGTTATGCAGAAAAAGCGAGCCAGACAGGTGCCCCCTTGATGCGTCCTCTGTTTTTTGAGTTTCCTGATGACCCACGAACTTTTAATATGGATACTCAGTGGCTTGTAGGTAATGAAATTCTTGCTGCTCCGCTTTTGGAGCCGGGTGGTAAAAGGCAGATTTATCTGCCTGCGGAAACTTGGTACGATTTTCATACAGGTATGCCGGTTGAGGGTTCTGTCGAACTTTCCGTGCAGGCCGATTTGGATGAAATTCCTTTGTATGTGCGCGGCGGTTCTATCCTGCCGTTGAGTCCTGTTGTTCAATATACAACCGAAAAGAAAAAACTGCCCTTGGATATTCATATTTATCCGGGCAAAGACGGCAGTTTTCTTCTCTATGAGGATGATGGCTGCACTTATGCCTACAGGAGCGGAGATTGCAAACGGACATTATTGAGCTGGAAGCAGGCAGGTCTTGCTTTAACGATAAAACCTGCTGGTGGAGAATATGTGGGCTCGTCCTATATGGTTGGTGATATTTATTTGCATAATGTGAGCAGGCCGTTCCACGTTCTTTTGAATGGCAGAAAATTACCCCATCTGAAAAATGAATTGTCAGGAAAGTCCGGCTGGCTTTATAGTTCAGAGAGCAGACAGGTTAAAGTTATCATCGGCACTGTGAGTCTCGATGGTAAAGTTGACCTGGAGTTTGCTCCTGCGGTAAGCAAGTTGCTGTCGAAAAAAGATACGAAAGGACTGTTAGCTCTTCTGAGAAGACGCAAGGGCGAGCATCGCTCTGTTGTTTTGTATGCTTTAGCGCAAACCGGCGAGATGAAAGCCATAGCAGCTGTAAGGCAGGCAGCATTTGGCGATGATGACCAGATAAATCGTAAGGCAGCAGTTGAAGCAATGAGTGTTTACGGGCTGGGAGATAAAACATTTTTCAAAAAGTGCTTGAAAGATCTTAATCCGGCGGTTCGTCTGGCGGCGGTGCGAGCATTGAATAAGCTAAGGGCAGAGTATGGGTTCTTTATGGAGTTGGCTAATGACCCCAGCGAAGAAGTAAGATTTGCATCGCATAACGCTTTGGAAATTTTGGCCTCTAAGGGAGACCGCAAGGCAATAGATTTCCTGATTCAAAAATTAAAAAAAGAAGATTCAGTCGGGAAAATTGGAATTATAAATGTTCTGGCTTCTCAGTGTAATCAGGAAAATGTTTTTAATGAATTTAAGCGTTTATTGCAAACGCCAGAACCTGTTATTCAGCAGGCAATTTTGCAAGCTGTAAAAGGTTATCATGTCAGGCAAGATTACTTCGGCCTTTTTATACCGCTGACGTTTGATAAGAATGAGCAGACAGCTTCCTGTGCACTGGAAGTTTTGAATTCATACGAGGGATTAAAGAAGTATTTTGGGCAGCCGATAGGGGCGTGGAAAGTAATAGGTCCTTTTGATAATACCAATGGAGTTGGTTTTACGAAGGCATATCTTCCGGAAAATAGAGCAGATGCAAATGTTGTCAGAAGCGGGGTGGATGGAAAAGTTTCCTGGAAAGATGAGTCTGCCGACGATGGCGGAGTTGTTAATCTTTTGAAAGCTTTTCCTGCGCATCCGGAGAATGTTTGTGCCTACGGTTTGGTTACGATCAAAAGCCCACAGGAAAGAGATGTTCAGTTGTGGATGGGTAGCGATGATGGTATAAAGGTGTGGTTAAATGGCGACCTGATATGGTCAAAGGAAGTAGGCCGTTCTCTGACAAGGGATGAGGATAAAGTTAAGGCGAAGCTTAAAAAAGGCGAAAACGTGCTTTTGTTGAAGATTTGCCAGGGAACCGGAGCATGGGAATATACGGTTCGGCTGGTGGATTCAGATGGCCGATTGGATGAAATTTCGTATCTACTGCCAAAATAGTCAGAGTAAAGTTTAGAGCTGCTGCCTCAGTTTTTCCGCATCTTTTATAAGCTCTTGCCTTTGCGGCTCTTTTGCAGGAGCCAGTTCAAATGTCCATTCGTAAGAATCAACAATTCTTCTCGGATTCAATACGCCGGCAAAAAAATCAAATGGGAATTTATCGTACCATGGGGCTTTAAGCTGTCGATGTGTTTGCAGCGTTTGGTAGCCCTGTTTTTGAATTCTTACGCCGTAATCGCCATACCATTCGAAAGAAACTGTAACCGGAGATGTTCCTATCTCTTCATCGTTTAATATTACCAATGCCTCTTGCGGATTGGTATTGATTGTTAATTTCCGCTCAACACAGCCGCCAAGCACTAAGGCGATTAAGCTGAAAGTTACTAAGGCAGACAGATTATATTTTTTTCGCATAGCCAATTTCCTTAAAAGATTTACAGCGAACATTATAAGCAACAAGGCAAACAGGCGAAAGCGTAAAATTTGTTTTTATGACAGATGATTTTATTCTTACTGCTGGTAGTAGGTGGGATCGATTTCGAGCCAATTACTGACGAATGCAGCGAAATCCAACATATTTGTAATACCGTCTTCGATTAAATCTGTTTCATCGTTTTCTGTCAGCCATTGGTAAGCAAGCGTGCTTAGGTCTTCATAATCGACTATGTAGTCAGCTGGCGAAAAGTCGCCATCAATTAACGGATAAAGCTCAAAGGCCAATCCATAACTGGCGGTTTCACCGTTGTCTGAGTTATTTATAATTTTTATGGTATAATTGCCATCTGTTTCGAGCAGGATATCGCATTTTTCAAGATTGTTATTGGGGTCAAGTCCGCTAACTTCTTCGCTGAAGATAGCGATATTCGGCTCGTTTGGCTGATATATTTCCATGTCAAGGTTAGCCAAATACGCATCCAGTTCGCCGGCATCTATTTTGCCGTTTGGCGGCTTATTCTCTGTCCATTCTATCCGGCGGTTCCAGTTGAGCGTTGCTATAAGCCGGCAATTGCTTTGCGCGATTATTGTATAAATGTGTTCGCTGCCCGGCTCGACAGTCCCGAATGCCCAGCCCTTTTGCTGGGTTGTATTTACATCCGGCGTAATCTGGTTTGCATCGAGTAGTTCGTGTGCCCTTAAGCAGTCTATTCTGCCGTAGCTGCGTTGTGGATGCCACGTGTTATTCGGGTCAGCTGGATTAGTCTGATTGCCGGATTTGTCGATAATATTTGGAAAGGCAGAGTTGACTATGACTGCTTTTATGACTTCATTTTTATTATCGTTGGGTTCTGCCGTGGTGTCTGCCAAGCTAAGCAGTAATGCAGCTATTCCTGCTGTATGTGGTGTTGATAAACTGGTAGCTCCATCTGCTGCTGTCCATTCGTACCAGCTTGTATCGCTGCCGCCGCTTGGCATTGTCTGGCTTTGTGAAGGAGCGACAACATCCGGCTTTCGCCTGCCGTCAGCTGTTGGGCCAGAGCCGCTTGAACTGCCGACTTTCAGATAAACATCTGGCTCGGTTACTATGAGTCCTCCGGTAGTTATGCCATTATAGGCATCGCCGAATATATCGACTTGCGAGCCGCTGTTGCCGGCTGGAATTGCAAATATGGCATTATGCTCATAGGCGTAGTAATCGTAAATTATTGTCCATTGCGTCTGGCCATCGCCTTCTGTGCCGAGTGACGCACCGGTTGCCACAACTCTGCAATCGTTATTTATTACAAGTCCTTCAAGTGCGTTACTAAGGTAGCTGTAGTAAACATCATTATTGTTATCAGCTATTCTTGCGCTGTGAATATCTGATTCGGGAGCAACGCCTATATCGTTTGGATTTGATGATATACCGCCTTTGCTTGCGATGATTCCGGCAACCCACGTATCATGGCTGGAAACAGCTATTCCTTCACCGCTGAAATCATAACTAAATGCGTGCGATATATCGTTAGAATCTTTGAATGCCTCGTGAGTAATTCTTGTGTTTCTCGATGATATTAATCCGACATTGACATCCTGGCCGGCAAAGCCAAGTTCGTGAACTGCTTGTGCATTTGAGCCGTCGCAAGCTGTTGATTCAGCCAAACCATAGCCGCTCTGTGGCGACAGAGCCACTATGGCTACCACACACAACGTCAGTGCGCAAAAATATCTTTGCACATTACCCTCCATCTACAAAATTACTATAGAACACCATTATAACATATTGGAAGTCAACTTTTTTGCGGAAAAAGTTGTCAGCTTAAATATTTGATTGATTTTGGTTTTTTCAGTGGCTAAATCGCTTGATTATGGGGCTTTTGGCTAAAAAAACAACGAGCCAAAATCGTTGACAGCGGCACTGTTCAAAGGTAAGGTATTGAAAAATCAGGTTTTATTTTGTGGTGGTTTTATGAAAATTTTACTTAGCTGGCTAAATGATTACATTGAAACAGGTTTTACTTCCGAAGAGATTGCAGACGCTCTTAGCGATTTGGGTTTTCCCTGCGAATCGATAGAGCATCTTGATAATGATGATGCCGTTATTGATGTTGAAGTAACGAGTAATCGCGGCGATTGCCTGGGATACATCGGCGTTGCTCGTGAACTGTCAACTGTAACCAATGCCAAGCTAAAAATGCCAGAGGTCAATCTGGATGAGTCTTCAAAAACTGCATCTGAATTTATAACTGTTGAAATAAACCAGCCGGATTTATGTAATCGCTACACAGTGAGAATTATTGAAGGTGTAAAGGTTGCTTCTTCGCCGGACTGGCTTAAGAATCGCTTGGAAGCAGTCGGGATACGAAGCGTTAATAATGTGGTTGATGCGACAAATTATGTGATGCTTGAGACTGGCCAGCCGCCGCACGCATTCGATTTTGAGAAAATAAATAATAACAAAATAATAGTTAGAAAAGCTGAAGCTGGTGACAAATTGACAAGCATTGATGAAAGTCAATGCAAACTTGAGCTGGATATGTTGGTTATAGCCGATGCCAAATGTCCAGTAGCCATAGCTGGCGTTATGGGCGGAGCCGAGACGGAAGTTAGCGAAGCCACCACGACGATTCTTCTTGAAGATGCTCATTTTCAGCCGCTCAGTGTTCGTACTACATCACGCAAACTTTGCATTGCTTCAGATGCTTCATTCAGATTTGAACGAACGGTTGATGTTGAGATGATAGATTTTGCTTCAAAGCGAACGGCTCAATTGATTATGCAGGTAGCCGGCGGCAAAGCAGCCAGAGGCGTAGTTGATATTTATCCCAAAAAACCAGAACAAAAAAGAGTAGCACTTCGCATTTCTCGCTTGAACAAATTGCTTGGCATTGAAATTGCTCCGTCCGATGCAGTGAAAATTTTATCCGATTTGGGATTTGCTCCTCAGCTTAAAGATGATTTGATAAATTGTGTTGTTCCAAGCTGGCGAAGCGATGTTTATCGGGAAGTTGATTTGATTGAAGAGGTTGCACGGGTTTACGGCTATTCCAATGTGCCCAGCAAAAGCAAAATAGAAATTGAGGTAGTTGCTGTAAATGCCCACCAGAAATTAGTTGAATCAATAGGCAAATATCTTGCCAGTGGCGGTTTTTATGAAACGGTTAATGTGAGTTTTGTCGATAAATCCACAACTGAACTTTTCACAAAAAAGGATGCCAGCGGACATTTATGCGTAAAAGATGTTTCTCGTAAAAGTGCAAACTTGCTTCGTCAAACCTTGATTAGTTCTTTGCTTGGTGTTTTTAGAACCAATATAAATGCAGGCAATCAGCCGTGCAGAATATTTGAGATTGCAGATACGTTTATTAAGTCAGTGGCTGCAAAATCGGATAATAAATTTGTTGAGAAAACCCAGCTTGCCCTTGTTTGTGATAGTGATTTTAGATTTCTAAGCGGAATTGTTGAGGGTTTGATAGGTGATGTTGCAGGGGATGTGGAAGTTATTTTCAGGCCTGCCGATTTGATTTGGGCACAAGCCGGAGCTGAAATTCTAATTGATGGAGATGTGATTGGAACAGCCGGTGTTGTAAATGAAAAGGTAATAGATAAATTCGATTTAAAAACTACCAAGCCCTGTGCTGCTGAATTGGACTTTGCAAAACTGATGTCTCTGCAGTGTGGCGCAGCGAAGATTAAGCCAATCCCTCGTTTTCCTGCAATCCAGCGAGACCTGTCGATTATTGTTGATGAAGAAATTTGCTGGGCAGATATTGCTTTGGCGGTAAATCAAGCGGCAAATTCGCAATTAGAGGATATTCGATTTGTGGAAATCTATCGCGGCAAAGGCATTGAAGCGAGCAAAAAGAGTGTTACGCTTTCTCTGCGTTTTAGAGATGAAGATGGTACGCTAACTCACGAAGTGGTTGACGGTTTTGAATCTGCAATAGTTGATAGTTTGGCCAAATCTGTTGCAGCTACAATTCGCACAGTTTAATTAGTCAGGAAATCAACAGCTTTGATAATATCATCTTCGGTTGAAATCAGAAAAATTTCATCACCCTCGTTTATGACTTTATTCCCTCTTGGAGTCTCAAATTTTTCATTTGTCGGATTATACACACCGACAAAAGTACAGTTATTCGGGAATCTGTGATTTTCTGTAATATCTTTTATGTTTTTACCGGCATTTTTAGCATTTTCGGGAATAGATACTATGAAAATGTTTGTTTTTCCGTTGCCGATGGTTGCTATTCTGCGAAGTTTTGGGTTTTCGATTTCCACCATCATCTGGTTTACCATCAGGTCGGTTACTCGCACAAAATGCTTCTCGGCATATTGTTAAGTCCGCAATAGACCGTAATGCCCGTTGTGGTAAAACCGTTCATTGCTTTGAAATATGCGTTGAGGTAACCGGAGCCGATTCCAATGACAAACGGCAGAGCATAGCTGAAACAAATATCCAGCTCAAGGCACACATAAGCATAGAACTTGTTGTGTCGAGTGTTTTCGGCTTGCATTTGATTTGCAGAATTAGTCCGCACAAAAACGAAAACGCTGCCGGAATAATAAAGGAAATTTTGCCTGAATTTATGCTGAAGAAAACCAGTCGAAAAGCCGAAATATTGTTAGCAAAGTTAGCGATAAATTGCTATGGAGTGTTTTGGAATATTGGCCAAAATTGCTGGTAGTGTATTGACTTTAGCTTTCGAATTTGGTATAAATACTATTGCAGGCTGTGCCCTGCTGTGTTGGCGTGGTAAGTTTGATTTGAAAAAACCGATACCCTTATTCAGGGAAATCAGACCTCGCTGGATCGTAAATGCCTACTCGATAGGACTTGCGGACACGAGCAACGATTGCCCACTTGGAAATAAAGGGTTTTCTTCAAATGCTTTCCTGCCGCATTTGCGGAGTTAAGCCATGCGATAGTTAAAGGCCTGATTTATCAGGCCTTTTTTTGTGTTTTAATTTCCTGCTATTGACTGAAAATATATTGTGATTTAAAAGAAAATTTTGGTAAACAAATTTTAGATTCAAAGCAAAAGAGACCTGATGAATTAGGTCTCTCTTTTTTTCGGCAGTGCCGGAAATTGGTAATTTAACAGTGATACTAACAGCTATAAAACACCATTCAAACTTGTCGACCAACGATAACCTTTTGTATTGGCTCTTTGAATAATATTATGTTGCAAGCTGAGTTTCTAAATCTTTTTTCTGGCGTTTCTTTTTCCGCTTATTTATTGTTGGTTCAACTGCTTCAGTGGGTTTATTATTCAATGCTACCTGGATGGCCTCCTGAGCGTTGGCTGCAAATAAATCAGCGTTCATTTCCTGCCAAAGTCCTTCGGCTCTATTGAACAAGCCACCTGAGAGCATTATTGGCATACCTGGCCAGGCGTTTACGCTTTTTATCGTATCTATCAACTGCCTGATTGATGGTGCCTGTTTTGGAGCTGTTCCGTAAATCAGCAGGATATCGGGTGCGGATTCATTTACAAAGCTGAGAATGTCATCATTGCTCAGGCCGCCGCCAAGAAAATTGACTTCCCAGCCATTGCTTTCAAAAATGTCAGCCATCATTTGTGCACCAAGCTCCTGCAGCTCATCATCTGCACAGCATATGATGATTTTCTTGTTTTTTTCCGGGCAGCGGGGCAGTTTATTCTGTAATTGGTCTACTATTGTACGGTTGATTCGTGTTGCCATATGCTCCTGAGTAGGTGTAATTTTGTCTTCCCTTAACAGCTTTTCGATTTCGACCATAATCGGCCATATAACGTCAAGATATACCGAATTTGCAGGTGTACCGCTTTGCATAGTTTCTTCTATGACAGTTCTGCATGCTTTTCTGTTGCCTTGCAGCAGTGCATCAAGGTATCTTTCGAGGGTGCCTTCTTTAACCATAATTCCGTCTCCAAGTGTTGTCTATTTTACCCAAAATGCCTGCTATGTCGCAAGCCCTACCTGTTTAGTAAGTTTTTGGTAAAATAGGTAATTTAATGTCTAAGTTAAGTATCGGAGGGGGTGGGGTGAAAACTTTAGTTAAACTGGGCAATTTAAGAAAGATAGATAAAAATAAAACGGTTTCTATTTATTGTGTTAAATCCTTTAATGATAGGCCGTTATAGTAAAAAAGGTTGATTTCGTGTTGAAAAAGAGCGGTTTCTAACTGTTAAAATATGTTTTTATTGGTTTTTTAAGCATAATCTTTTATCTGCTGCGGCTAACGGATTTGATAGAAGCGGGCAGGAAAAATGACGAAGTAAATAATGAGGCCGAAAAAAGTTGGGGAGTGTGGAATTAAAAATGATTTCTATAAAATATGTAATTTGTCAAATTTTGTAGCTTTGCCGTACTGAATAATAAGGTATTTTGCAGTAAATTGACGATAAAGTTTGTGTGTAGTATAAACGGATTTTTAAAAAAAGTTTCTTGTAATTTAAGATGTAATTTAGTATCTTAGCTGGTTTGTGTAATTGTTCAAATGAGTGCAGTGCATTTTGTATAGTTGATATGATTCTAACACAGATATTGCAGCCGACGTGTATTAAACTTCCATTGGAAGGCACCGATAAGCAGACGGTAATAACCGAACTGGTGGACTTGCTAAACGATAACGGTTTATTGGCAGACAGGGATGTTACATTGGAAGCTGTTTTAGCACGCGAGCGTACACGAAGCACAGGAATTGGTTCGGGGATAGCTATACCACACGGCAAATGTAAAACAGTCAACGAGCTTGTTATGGCTGTTGGAATTACAGACGAGCCAATCGAATTTGAAAGTGTCGATGGCAAACCGGTGGCGATTATTCTTCTTTTGGTTTCGCCGGCTGATCAAACTGGTTCTCACATTCAGGCATTGGCCAGAATAAGCCGGTTAATGCTTGACGAAGAATTCAAGCATCAGCTTGAAACCGCATCTTCCGCTGAGCAGGCCTATGAGCTTTTGAGCAGCAAAGAATCAGAGTAACCACATTCATATTTTGTTTTCAATCCACACCAGTTAGGCAATATTTAAATTACTATTTTCTTTTTAATTATCAGCTGTCAACTTTGCTCTGACTATTTTGTTGACTCCCAGATAATCAGGCCTTGTTCGTGTGGATTGACAAGATTATTGTGTCTTGGCAGTATGCGTATAGCCATTCCATATTGACCGGATGTTTTGCACGACAAGGAACCTGCAAAGCAGTATTGTCCATTTTGCTCCGATGTTTCCTTGAGGTTCATTTTTACTGCTGAGCCGTTATTTATATTTCCATTCGAATCAACCGGCCCATAGTAAAGTTCAACGGAAATGTCGTCAGCGTTTATTTTTTCGAGTTTTACGAGTGCCTTAACGTTCAGTTTTGAGCCGACTTTGAGTTCTGGTTGTTCGAGATTTATTGGTTTTGTGTTTTGGTCATTGTCAATCTGCATTTCAACGCCTTTGATTTCGCATTTTGACCAGCTATCTTTTATATTAGCTTTCCACTTCGCAAGGGCTTTTGCTTCAGCGCAATTTTTTCCCGTTAGGTACTTAAGATTCACACCAGCTGGGTTGTAGAATCTCTGTGTGTATTCAGCAACCATTCTATGCGTATTGAATTTCGGCGTTATTTGTTTTATGGAATTTTTCAGTCTATGTATCCATGCTCGTGGCAGATTGTCAGCTGAACGAGTGTAGAAGAGCGGCACAACCTCATTTTCGAGCATATTGTAAATGGCCTGTGATTCCACAACATCCTGATAATCGGGGTCGTCGTAATCTTCTCCTGCACCGATAGCCCATCCGGCTTCGGGTGTATAGCCCTCGCACCACCAGCCGTCGAGAATACTCATATTTAGTGCGCCGTTCATACCAGCTTTCATTCCGCTTGTTCCGCTTGCTTCCATTGGCCTTCTTGGCGTATTGAGCCAGACATCAACACCTCGAACAAGATATTTAGCCACGTTTATATTGTAATCTTCGAGAAATACTATGCGTCGCCTGACATCATATTGGGTGGCAAAGTGAATAATTTTTCTGATAATTTCTTTGCCTTCAGTGTCTCTTGGGTGAGCTTTTCCAGCGAAGATAATTTGAACCGGTTTATCTGTATTGGCGAGCAGTTTGACCAGTCGTGCCGGATTTTTAAGCAGAAGGTTGCCTCGCTTATAGCTGGCAAATCTTCTCGCAAATCCGATTGTCAATGCTTCCGGGTCGAGTACTTCTTCAGCCCAGTTTAATTCGGTGTGATAAGTTCCTCGCTGTTTCACTTGAGCTTTTAGTTGCCTGCGAGCGAATGCAATCAAATGCCCTTTGCATCGCTGATGGGTTCGCCAGAATTCTTCATCTGGTATTTGCTCTATACTGTTCCAGACGGAATTACCAATCATTTCATCCGTCCAGTTTGAGCCGAGGTACCTTTCGTATAGAGAATTCATTTCTTCTGAGATCCAGCTTTTTGTATGTACGCCGTTTGTAACGGATGCTATTGGCACTTCATTTGTTGGCGTGTCTTTCCAGAGTGCCCCCCACATTTTGCGTGACACATCGCCATGCAGTTTACTAACGCCGTTTCTGTATGAGCTTGTTTTCATAGCGAGAATTGGCATCTTAAAAAGTTCGTTTTCGTTGGCCGGATTTGTTCTGCCAAGACCGAAGAAATCTTTTTTGGTTATTTTAATTCCTGGTAGAAATTTTGAAAAATATTTATCCATCATTTCTATTGGAAATTCATCGATGCCGGCTTTGACGGGCGTATGTACTGTAAATACGTTTCCTGCTCTTGTTGCTTCGAGTGCCTCATCGAATGTGAGGTTTTGTTTACTTTGAATTTGCCGGATTCGTTCCAGTGCCATAAACGCAGCGTGTCCCTCGTTCATATGGCAGATTGTAGGCGTAATATTCATAGTTGTAAGTGCTCTTAGTCCTCCGATTCCGAGCATAATTTCCTGACGGATTCGCATTTCGCGATCACCGCCGTATAGATTTGCCGTAATCATCCTATCTGTTGGCGAGTTTTCAGCTATGTTCGTATTCAGCAGATATAGTTTTACTCTGCCTACATGGATTTGCCATATTTCAGCAATTACAGGCCCGTTTGGATATTCCACGCTGATAGTCAGCGGGTGGCCGTCTTTATTTTTTACCTGCTCGACAGGCATATTGTAGAAATCACTTTCGTTGTAGAGTTCCTGCTGCCAGCCATCGACGTTCAGATATTGCCTGAAATATCCTTTTTGGTAGAGCAGGCCTACGCCTACCAATGGAATACCAATGTCGGATGCACTTTTCAAGTGGTCGCCGGCCAAAATTCCCAAGCCGCCCGAATAGATAGGCAAACATTCGTGAATTCCAAACTCTGTACTGAAATAGGCCATAACCGTTTTGGTATATTCCGGATAGTTATCTGAGAACCAGGTTGGCCTTTCGAGATATTCGTTTAGTTTTTTTACAGCTCGTTCCAGTTCACAGATGAAGCCCTGGTTTTCAGCGAGTGCATTTAATCTTTCCTGTGGAACGGTTCCGAGCAGTTTGACGGGATTATTTTCGCAATCCGACCACAATTGGCTATCGACACGTTTAAACAGTTCTACGAATTCGGGATTCCACGACCAGAACATATTCCTGGCCAGAGTTTCGAGTTCTTTTAGTTGTTCTGGCAGTGCGGGCAGAACCGTGAAGCTACGAACCTTTTGCATCTTTGCCTCCATACAGCATAATTTTTTGTCTATCAAGAAGTAATAAATCTAATTAGAAAAGCTTTATTGCTTTCATTGCTTACTAATCGACAAATACGATGTTTGGCTTAACAGCAAAAAGGCCATCTAATACCCAATATCATTAAAATTTCGCCAAAAATCGCATATATACCCTTCAGGGTAGTAAATGTCCGCGAACAAAACTATAACTGCTTATTTTTGAGGTGCTTATCCGCGTACAAACGGGAAAATTCAATCGTGAACAGAGTATATTTCGGTTTTGAGCGAATTTATTTAAGTCCGTTACAAATACCTGCTTTTGCTCTTTTGTGATGTTTCTAACGGTTTTAATGGGCTCGGTTTTTGTTAGCCGGATTTTAGACCGATAAAAAGTTGGCTGTAGCAACTGTTTTTTTTCGGTGCAGCTATTACATATTTTGCAGTTTGTATTCAACACTGTCGAGCAGTGCTTTCCAACTTGCTTCTATAATATTTTCTGAAACGCCGACAGTTCCCCAGACTTTGTCTTTGTCGCGAGATTCGATTATAACCCGCACTCGAGCTGCAGTTCCTTGCCTTGCATTTACTACTCTCACCTTATAATCAATCAGATGAATATCCTTGATAGCCGGATAGAATCTTTCAAGTGATTTTCTAAGTGCTGCATCGAGAGCATTAACCGGGCCATCGCCTTCACCTACCACGTGTTCTACCACATCGCCGACTTTTAGTTTTACCGTTGCTTCGGTAATCATTTTTCCATCTACATTTTTTTCAACGGTTGTGTGATATTTTATCAACTCAAACGATGGCTTATATGTTCCGATGACCTTTTTTACCAGCAGTTCAAAACTTGCATCAGCTGCCTCGAATTGATAGCCGTCATTTTCGAGTTCTTCGACTTTCGTAAGTATTTTTTTTGCGAGCTCTTTATCTTCAGCTATATCTGTTCCTTCCAGTTTAGCGAGAATGTTTGACCTGCCGCTCAGTTCCGAGATAAGGAATCTGCGTTCATTTCCTATCATTTCCGGACTGATATGTTCGTAAGTTTTTTTATTTTTTCTAAGTGCGTTCACGTGCAGGCCGGCCTTATGTGCAAATGCGCTTTGGCCTACGTATGGCATATTTGTTACCGGTGTTAGATTTGCGATTTCAAATATAAAACGTGATATTTCTGTGAGCGTTTTTACTTTTTGGTTCGGCAGAGTTTCAAAATCCATTTTGAATGTGAGGTTTGGTATTACGGTGCAGAGATTTGCATTTCCGCATCGCTCGCCGAGTCCGTTTATCGTTCCCTGAACGTGTCTTGCGCCGGCCCGAACAGCTGCAAGGCAACTCGCCACTGCGCAATCACTGTCATTATGTGTGTGAATTCCGATTGTTATTTGTCCGAATTTTTCGCAGACGGTTTTTGTGATTTCAAAAATTTCATTTGGCAGATTCCCGCCGTTTGTATCGCAGAGTACCAGTGCTTCGGCTCCGGCCTCGGCTGCGGCCTGGAGTACCTTCATTGAATACTGCGGATTTTTTTTGTAGCCGTCGTAAAAATGTTCTGCGTCAAAGATGACTTCTACTGATTTATCTTTCAGATATTTTACTGAATCTGCGCACAGTTTCAGATTTTCATCAAGCGAGCAGCCAAGCACATCTGTTACGTGCATATCCCAGCTTTTGCCGACCAGTGTTGCTGCTTTTGTTTCGCAGCTGAGCATTGCATTTAGAGATACATCGTCAGCTGGTTTTGTTCCTGCTCTGCAGGTGTTTCCAAAGGCAGCCACTTTTGAATTTTTCAGGCCTGCTGACGCTATTTCTTTAAAGAACTGCATTTCTTTAGCGTTTGAGGCAGCGTACCCGCCTTCGATATAATCCACGCCCAACTCATCGAGTTTTTTTGCAATTGCCAGTTTGTCTTCGAGCGAGAAGCTAACCCCTTCTGCCTGCATACCATCGCGAAGCGTTGTATCGTAGAGCAGTATTTTTTCCACAGTTTTTCTCCGTATATCTTTCTATAGTAATGGATTTTATTTTATCTTAGCTCGCCGCCAAGTAAAGAACAAAATTATTCGGATTTATGCATGGGGTTTTTGTTGTGGTTAGCCCTGCCATCACTATGGCAGGGTCATTTTGCCTCAGGATTTATGTTTCGCTGTTATGATTCGGTCGTGGTTTTGGTGGTCTTTTTCGATGGTTATTTCGCTAAATACGCCGCTTTTTTCAAGCAGTTCCCTGACAGCTTTTGCTTGTTCGCAGCCGATTTCGAGCATCAAAGCGGCGCCGGGTTTGAGGAAATTATTTACCTCGCCTGCGATTCGTTTGTAAATATCCAACCCGTCCTTGCCGGCCAGCAGAGCTGACTTTGGCTCATAATCTTTCACGTTTTTGTCGAGCTTTTCAAATTCTTCATCGCTTACGTATGGCGGATTACAAACTATCAAATCGAATTTTGCTTCGTCCAATTGTGGTATGAGCGGCTCGAACAAATCCCCGCAGAGCAGTATGATTTTATCTGTTAGTTTATGTTTTTCAATATTTTCTGCCGCTATAGTTAAAGCCGCATCACAAATATCTGTTGCGATTATTTTTGTGTTTGGCTGATTTTTTGCAATTGCTATTGCCACGCATCCGCTTCCGGTGCAGAGGTCGCAGACGTATTTGTTTTCATTTTTATTTTCTGTTTCGGATTTTTCTCGCAGAAATTCAATTGCGCGCTCTGTTAGAAGTTCTGTTTCCGGCCGCGGGATGAGGCAGTTTTTATTTACGTTTATTTCGAGCGAATAGAATTCGGTTTTACCGATTATGTATGCGCTCGGCTCATTTTCGCTGGCTCGTTTTACGAGTTTGTGGAGCTTGGCGAGTTGCGGCGGGGCGACTGGTTTATCGAACATGGTGTACAGCTCGATTCTTTGCATTTCGAGCGTGTTGCTTAAAAGCATTTCAGCATTTAGCCGCGGCGTATCGATTTTTTTATCTGTTAGATATTGCGTAATCCAGTTCAGGAGTTTTTGTATTGTCCATTGTTCCATTTTTTTGATGCCTACATACTCTATAGAATTCTTTAGAAAAAAAAGCCGATTTACAAATCGGCTTTTCAAAATCGGAGCGACTGCCAGGGCGATGTTGACTTCCGAACTGGCTGCAGCGTAAAGAATACGGGCGGTTCATTCGTTCCGCAACGCGGCCATCTCGTTGCTTGGTAAATTATTATTTTGGCACATTCGTTGATGACCGTGGGTGCCAGGGGTTTCTTCTTTTAGTTTTGACCTGGTCAGTGTTGAAAGCATCTCGCCTGGGTTTCCTTGGCCGTGTATATTTAGGACTTAATTTTTGAACGGCTTTTATGAGCGAGTCGATTTCTCGCTGCTGCGATTTCTTAGCGCTATATAATAGCCTGATGTCTTTCTCTGCTTTTTTGATGTCTCGTTGCATTGAGAGGAGCTTCTGCTCAACTGGTGTTCGGTTTTTTGTAACGTATTTTGTTTTTGCGGCCGGATTGTTTGGCTTGTTGGAATCCGCCGGCTTTACCGCCGCAGAAGTTACCGCCCAAAGCCCGATTAACATTGCTGTGATAATAACTCTTTTAATCATTTTCAGCCCCTTTCGATTTTTATTTTCAGGATTTTAAGTTTTCAATCGCTGCAATAACGACTTCGGCCATTTTTCTCCTAACCCATTTCTACTGCTCTGCGATTTTTTGCCTTTGGCAAAAAATCGGGGCGACAGGACTCGAACCTGCGACCTCATGACCCCCAGTCATGCGCGCTAGCCAAACTGCGCCACGCCCCGATAAAAACATTCTAATATAAATGACAAACAAAACAAACTTTTTCTGTAATCGCCTATTCATGTCATTGCGAGCGAGGCAGAGCCGAGCGTGGCAATCTTCTCTTACTGCAAAATTTGAGATTGCTTCGGCTTAATCGCCTCGCAATGACACAAAAAACGCCGATTTGTTCCAGTAAACAATTATCTTTACTTATATCTAAAATTTTTTAGGTTTTTTTAAAAAAATACTTGACAAAGTTAGTTACAGCTAACTATATTAGGGCAGCCAAACAATTAAAGGCTGAAAAAACAGGAAAAAACGGCTATGACAGCGACAAAAAAACAGAATATAAGTGCTTCTCTTGAAGATTATCTCGAGGCAATATTCAATCTGACAGCTGAATCCAAAACGGCTCGGAGCAAAGATATTGCAAAGTCGCTCGGTGTATCGAGGGCTTCTGTAACAGGTGCTTTGCGGCTGCTGAAAGAAAAAAAACTTGCTAACTATGAGCCGTACGGATTTGTTACGCTGGCCAAATCTGGTAGAGCAGCAGCAGCGGAAGTTGTAAAAAAACACAATATCCTAAAAACATTTTTCGTAAATGTTCTCGGAATTGAAATAGAAACTGCTCAAAAAGCGGCGTGCAGAGCTGAACATGCACTCGGCGCAAAAGTCATTTCGCAATTGCTGAATTTTATCGAGTTTACGGCGAAGGAAAATAAAAACGGCTATGATATTGTCGGGAAATTCTGGAAGTTTTGTGAAAAATAAAAAATAAATTTGGATTGCAGCGAAAATAAAGTAAATTTTTTTACAATAAAAGTTAGGCGTGCCTAACTACTGACGAAATGAAAGTTCTAAATTAAGTATGACAGAATCGAACTTGGAAAATAAACATTCGCCTTTCAAGCGGGAGCATAGGTTGGAAAGTGAATCTCGTGTTCATGTGCCGGTCATAGATTCAAATGTTCTTTTCAATGGCGGAAATGAAATAACAATTCGACACGAAGGAGCGTTGTATAGATTGCGGATAACAAAAAATGGAAAGTTAATTATGAACAAATAAAAACCAAATATTTTTTTGACACACTTGCAACCCAGCAAGCCATAAGCCAGCCAGGAAGCAGATGAATTTTACGGTTCGTAAAACTTTGTCTGCTTTTTTTATTTGCAGGTAAAACCGGAAAGGAGGTATGGCTGATGGCTTAGTTTGAATCATTTATGGAGTTTGTAAAAGTTTCGAAATGGTTTCGAAAGAGGGTTGATGATAATTAAATGCAGGATTGGAGTGAGAAAAATGAAAGTTAAAAAACATTGTGAAATACTAAATCGGTTGTTTTTGTTCTTCGTTATTGGTGTGTTGGCCACTTCCAGCCAAGCGGCTTTGATTAACGGTCAGAATTGGGCGGACAGTGTAACGAGCTACACCAGCCAAATCCAGAATTACGGCGGGATATTTATGGATAGTACCACTGAATTCTGGGTATTGGGTCAATCAGATGCAGACCGCAATGGAAATATGTATGCCTGGGACTGGGATTTTGACCAGGATACAGTCGCCGGCTGGCGGGCAGGAGATGCAGGTGAGCAAATCGTTGTAAAATTTGATACTGCGCTGGCAGATGTTGCTGGTGATGATTTGGTAATTCGAATGTATTGCGGAAAAACTGCAAACGCTTCGATTTGGGTAAGTGAGGATAATTCCAGTTGGACATCTATCGGTTCTATTGCCGGAGCAATGGCACAAGTGCCGGGTACACCTGGTTGTTTATATGACGCTGCGTTCGATTTTGCCGGTTTGTTTGCAGGAAGTGCCAGCTACGTTATGGTACACAGGGAAACAATTGGCAATGGAAGCGGAATGTTCTTTGATTCATTTGCGTCCGTTCCGGAGCCGGCAACCATATTTATTTTGGGAATAGGTGCTGCCTTACTGAGAAAGAAAAAATAAGTTGTTAGTGAGATTATTTAATTGCCCGGGCACAGGTTGTTTAGGTCTGTGCCCTGGCGAATAGAATTAAGAAGATGACGAAGAAACACAACAAGGCATTTACATTAGTTGAGCTATTGGTAGTCATAGGCACAATCGGGATGCTTATGGGAATGCTGCTGCCGTCTTTGTCCGCTGCGAGAGAGCAGGCAAGATGCGTTGTTTGTAAATCCAATTTAAGAAACATAGGGCTTGCCCTGAGACTTTACATAGATGATTTTGAAGGAAAGATGCCTTCCGCAGATCCTCCCCCGGTCAGGCCGCCGAAAAAGAAAGAGTACTGTAAGTACTGGTTTATGAATTCGGAGTTGATGGGGTATTTGGATTTAGAGATTCGAAGCGATCCAAATGGTGGCTTAATCGGTCCACCAAAAGAGCGTTCCGTTCTAACCTGTCCATCGCACAGAAATCCTGATATGAGCAGGCACGATCCGCCGAATTACCTTGCCCAGCAGCGTGAATATGCTTTGAGTTATACGGCCAATGGAACGCTTGGTGTTTCGGGCTGGTGTAGTATGCCCACAAAATACAGATATGCAAGTGAATATAGAAAGCCGGCAAAAGCAATGATGTTCTGTGATGGAAATGGGACAAAGGAGGTGCCCGGAGTTGTTCTCTTTTTCGGCTGCCCGAAAGAAAATTTTGAATATCGGCATAGGGGAAAAGCCAATGTGCTGTTTCTCGACCAGCATATCGAATCGCTCAGAGAAGAGGATATTCCTTTTTGCACAATGTTTGACGAAAAAAGGCTTGGTACGTTTTGGTATGCAAAAAGAAGGTGAGGTTGAATTTACAATTATGAAAAAAATAATTTATGTATTATTGATTGTCCTGACATTTAGCGGGGCGGCATCGGCTCGATATATCAACGGTATCAATTGGGCTGATAGTGTTTATAGCCACACGGACAAAATTCAAAGCTGGGCTGACGGCTATTGCGGCGGGCCTGGTGCAATGCTTATGGATTCGAATACACCGGCAACAACATGGCTTGTGCTTGGCCCAAATGATGCCGACCAAAACGGAAATATGTATGCCTGGGATTTCGAGCAGGGCGACAGGGATTATGTCGCCGGTTGGCGTACGGGTTCGCCTTTACACGCTGACCAGGAAATTATCGTTAAATTTGAAACAGGGATTGAGGATATAGATGGTGATGATATTGTTATAAGAATATTCTGCGGTCCTATTGCCGTTGCTTCTGTCTGGGCAGGTACTGATGCAAATGATTTTGTGCAAATCGGCACAATCGAAGGTCGGTTGGATGAAACTCCAGGTATGGGCGGCTGTCTTTATGATGCGTTTTTTGATTTCAACGGTATGTTCGCAGAGGATGTTAATTTCATCCGGGTTTTCAGAGAAGTTACAGAAGCGCAATCAGGAATGTTTTTCGATTCGTTCAGCACCGCTTATATCGATGAGCCGTTCGATTGCAATGAGGTTGGTTTGTTCGGGTGGGCGTTAGCCGGCGACATTGACAAAAGCTGTTATGTTGATATGAAGGATTTTGCGTTATTGGCAAAACTGTGGCAAAAATGCAATGACCCCAACGCTGATGATTTTGATGGAACACTTTTTGATGACCCTAATTCAATCCCCTCAAGCTGCCACGGCGTTTGGCAGGCGGGAATGGGTTTGGCTGGTGATTTAAATCAGGATTGTCGGATTGATTTTCTGGACTTGCAAATTTTTGCAGAGCAGTATCTAACCTGTAATAATCCTGATGATTCCAATTGCAGCCCGACATGGTAGTGCGTGAATTTTTGAAACCGGTTTTAGTTTCGGACAAAAAATAATATTTATCAAAATGTATGGAGAAAGAATTGTAATGAAAAAGAAATGGTCTATGAAAAGGTTTGTAGTTGTATTGGTCTTGGTGAGTGGCTTTTTGTTTGTATCGGGCTGCAGTAAATCTGGTGATGAATCAGAAGATAATTCGGCAAAAATTTTGGAATTAAGCAGACAAATTGTGCCGTTGCAGATTTGTAGAGTCGGTAAGAAAATCGAAACAATTACACTAAGCCAGGCAATGGCTTGGCACGAGAGCCATGAACACGAACATGGGCACGGACATGAACATGATACGGCTGAAGAACAAACAGCTGGAACTGTCGAAGAAAAAATACAAACCCATCAACACCATCATCATTTGTGCCTCGGCGTTGTAACCGGATACCAGGCCATTCGCTATGCCACTGGAGAACTTTTTGGAGAGGATGTTCCGCAGGCATCTGATTTTGATATTAAAGTCAGCGGCTCAATGGATGGAGTCTGGGATGTAATGAGTTTTTATACCGGAAGAGAACTGAAATTTAACGGTGAGCCGAAGGAACTGGATTTGGAAAGTTTCACGTTTACAGCCAAACGAATTTCTCAGGATAAATCCATTATCTTTCGTGTTCGCCGTGGATTGATACCGGATGAATTTTTTGTACTCAAGAACCAGGGAGCTACCTGTAGTAGTAGCGAACTGAGAACAGTAAAAAAACAGGCCTTATTGAATATTTTATCTGCTGATGCTAAGGGGTGTTTTGAATCCTTACGGAGTGTTTTATAACCTTGATTTATGCCGAATCGCAGTGTCAAAAACAAGGTTTTTTGAGGTTATGAAATAAGTTATAAGCTTTTCGGGAACGCAATTTTAGTGTATATTGGCGGTTGGCAATGTGAGTGTAAATGAATTTTTAGGCGAAAATATTATGGAAAACGAAAAGTTAGTATCGCTTTCAACGGTGAAGGTCGGCCAGAAAGTAAAGCTGGCAAATGTGGATTCAGGACGTGGGATGAGAAGCCGTCTCGCGGCGATGGGACTTGTGCCCGGCGTGGAAATCACGGTCGTTAATAATACGTATCCCGGCCCGTTTATGCTCAAGGTCAAGGGCTCGAAAATTATGCTTGGCAGAGGTATGGCTCATAAAATTCTTGTTACACAGGATTGAAAGGGTAATGAAATCGAAAACAAAAAAATTACAGTAGCACTGGCCGGCAATCCAAACAGCGGCAAGACCTGCATATTCAATATGTTGACAGGTGCTCGCCAGCACGTTGGCAATTATCCCGGCGTAACGGTTGAAAAAAAAGAAGGTCTTTGCAGCTGCTACGGCTATGAAATAAACGTTGTCGATTTGCCTGGCACTTACAGCTTGACCGGCTACTCAGACGAAGAGCTTATTGCTCGCAATTTCATAATTGAAAACCAGCCCGATGTTGTGGTCGATATTATTGATGCTTCGAACATTGAACGCAATCTGTATCTCGCAACGCAGCTGATTGAAATGAATGTGCCTTTGGTGCTTGCTTTTAATATGAGTGATATTGCAAAGCAGAAGGGTTTGACTTTTGATATTGATGAACTTTCTGAACTTCTCGAAGCGAAAATTGTTTCTACGGTCGGCAGTAAAGCCAAAGGTAAAAATGAATTGCTTAATGCTGTTATTAAAACCGCAGAAAAAGGCAAACGTGAGCGACGACATAAAATTCACTATGGCGAAGAAATTGAAACTGAGCTTGCAAAAATTGAGCCGTTAATTGCCGCTGAAGAAGTTGAACTTGCAAAAAAATATCACGCTCAATGGCTGGCGGTCAAACTGCTCGAACACGATGGCGATATTGTTGCGAAAGTGAAAAGCGAAAAAGTTTTATCTGCAGCCGCAGCGAGTGTCAAACATTTGAAAACCATTTTTGCCGATGAGCCGGAAATTTTATTTGCCGACAGACGCTATGGATTTATTTCCGGTGCCTGCGAAGAGACAATCAAAAGCTCAGTGGAGTTACGGCACAGCAGAAGCGATATGGTCGATAAGGTAATTTTGAATCACGTTTTAGGCCTGCCGATTTTTCTTGCACTGATGTATTTTGTATTCAAGCTCACGTTTTGGCTCGGCGAGCCGCTTATGGGCTGGCTGGAATACTTTTTTGGATGGCTTTCAGCGGTTGTATCCGGTTTCTGGCCGGCTGGTTCCGATAGTGTCATTCTTTCACTTCTTGTTGACGGCATAATTGGCGGAGTCGGCGGAGTGATTGTATTTCTGCCGAATATATTACTGTTGTTTTTAGCGATAGCTATTCTCGAAGATTCCGGATATATGGCGAGAGCTGCATTTATTATGGACAGGATAATGCACAAAATCGGTCTGCACGGCAAAAGTTTTGTGCCGATGCTGATTGGTTTTGGCTGTTCGATACCGGCTATTATGGGTACGCGAATACTTGAGAATAAGCGTAATCGATTCACAACGATAATGGTAATACCGCTGATGAGTTGCGGAGCGAAGTTGACGATTTATATGCTGCTCATTCCCGCATTTTTTCCGCAGCAATGGCGAGGGCCGGTTTTATGGCTGGTTTATTTAATTGGAATTGTTCTGGCCATTATCTGTATCAAGCTTTTGCGGCTGACATTATTTTCGGGTGAAACTATGCCGTTTGTTATGGAGTTGCCGCCGTATCGTATGCCGACTCTCAAATCGGTTTGCATTCATATGTGGCAGCGTGGCTGGCTGTTTTTGAAAAAGGCCGGTACAATAATCCTTGTAATTTCGATTATTCTCTGGGCAGCTATGAGTTATCCGAAACCGAAGCCGGAATCGTTGGCCGGTTTGAGTCCGCAGCAGGTACAGCAGACGGTATTAGCTCATTCAGCAATTGGCCGGGTAGGGCTGGCTATAGAGCCGGTATTAAAACCGCTCGGCTTTGACTGGAAGATTGGGACAGCTTTGATTGGTGCGACAGCTGCTAAGGAGGTTTTTGTTGCTCAATTGGGAATAGTTTATTCTGTTGGCGATGATGGCACGGAGGAAACTTTGCGAGAGAAATTGCAGAATAATTATTCGCCGCTGGTTGGCTTTTGCATAATGTTGTTTTGTTTGATTAGTACGCCGTGCATAGCTACGGTTGCGATGGTAAAGCAGGAGACCGGTTCGTGGGGCTGGGCTATGTTCCAGTTTTTCGGCCTGACGGTTTTGGCTTATGTGGTAACTTTTATAGTTTATCAGCTCGGCAGTATCTTTTTTTAAACGCTGTGGCTAATTTTTCTGCCTTTTTAATCAGTGATTAAACAAATACAAAAAATCCGTGAAAATCCGAGAAATCCGTGGTTAAACAAAACATTGACCCTGCCATAGTGATGGCAGGGCTAACCGCATAAAACACTTAAAATCCTTATCAAAAATCTGCGTTGAGCAGCGCTACTTGTCCTGAGCCTGTCGAAGGAATCAGCGTCAAAAAAATAACAAAGAATCAGACGCAGATTTCGCGGATTACGCTGAAATAAATAATACCAAAAATCCGTGTTAATCTGTGAAATCCGTGGTTAAAAAACCTCTGTGTTCTCTGTGGCTAATTTTTTCGCTTTTTTAATCAGCGAAATCAGTGTAATCTGCGATTAAACAAAAATGGATTCATTTGCTTAAAGCGTCATTTCGACTGACTTGTGGTGAGCGAAGTCGAACCAAATGGAGACACGAAGCGAAGCGGAGAGCCCCGAAGGGAAATCTGTTCTAATAGACCTCTCGACTACGCTCGAGGTGACGAGTTAAGATTGCCACGGCCTAAAAACAGGCCTTGCAATGACAAAAAAAACGACCCCAAAAACTTTCCAAAACAATCGATTGAAAACGGCATACCCCCTGAAAAAACTGGTTCTTTTTTGACA
>JAGLSG010000015.1 GCA_023135865.1 Planctomycetota bacterium
TTGACAAAAATTGACAAAAAACGCTCAAAAATGACTACTTTTTGGCCACTTTTTCGGGAATATAGCGGTTTTGATTGACGCAAAACCGGCTTTTTAAGCCAAAAACAACGAAACACCCCTGAAAATCACTTTTTCAAGCCCGAAAAAACACCATATTTTCCGATTTTTTACCCCAAATTTGACAATTTTATATGACGATTTTGATTGAAATTGACCCCGCCATAGTGATGGCAGGGCTAACCAGATTAAATTCTTAATCCTAAATAAACCCCAATTACCAAAATCCAAATGACCAAAATGAGATGTTTAAACACCGTTAGAAATCAACGGCTTATTTTTAACGTGGTGAACATTTGAAAATTAGAATTTTGAATTTGTTTAGTATTTCGGATTCTTGTCCCGTCGTAGCTTTCCTGCCCTCCGTAGTCTCGACGAAGGAGGGAGCGAAGACGGATAGATATTAGTGCTTATTTAGTGTTAAATTAGATGTCTTTTTCCTGAAATTTCTGCTGGATGAATTTGCCTGCATTTTGAGCGGCATCTTTACTGAAATCAAGGCATTTGTGCATATTCACATTGAAAGACTGTGCAAATGCGTCCGTTTTGAAAGCTGAGGCCATAATGCCGTTAGAATCGATGGCTTGGCCGTCAGGTGCAGGTGCCAAAAAATAAATAGCTGTTGCGAATCCGGCAAAATAGATTATCAACATAAATACAAGTTTGCTTCTCCAGCCAGTCATAAAAGATTCTCCCCTCGCGGAAAACACTCAATTCGACCGCAATAATTACCTCATTTGGGCTGTTCTGCTGATTGCAATTACCCCCTTGTTTTTTTGCAATCGCCTTTACTAACTAATCTAAGTATAAGAAACAAAGCAGAATCGGCCAAATTGACGGCTAATTTTTATTTAGAATTTCCTTCAATTTCCCGCAAACCGTTGCTACTTCGCTCTCAAGCAGGTTATTATAGAACGGCAAAGCTATAGTCCTTTCGCAAACCGATTCAGTGATTGGAAAATCGCCTTTTTTATGGCCTAATTGCTCAGCGATAAACGGCTGCAAATGAACGGGCGGGAAATAGTTACTAACTCCAATTTCGGCCTGTGCCATTGCTTTAAGGATGTTATTTCGCTGCTGCATATCGTATTTCTCACAAAGCCGGACAACGAAAACAAACCAGCTCATTTCGCAATTATCCGGCTCAGAAGGTACTATAAGCCGAGCATCATCAGCGAGCATTTGCTGATAGAATCCGGCGACCTGTTTGCGTTTGGCTATTATTTCCTCAATCCTTGAAAGTTGCACAATTCCAAGTGTACAGTTTATGTCGCTCAGCCGGAAATTGTAGCCGAGCCGTTCGTGGCCGAGCCAGCCGCTTGATTTGCCTCTGCCCTGATTGCGAAGCGATTCGCACATATCCGCCAGAGAATCATCGTTGGTTAAAATTATGCCGCCTTCTCCGGTGGTCATTTGCTTATTTGGATAGAAGGCAAATACGCTCATTGTGCCGAATGTGCCGACTTTTTTGCCGCCAATTGTCGAACCCAATGCTTCGCAGCTGTCTTCAATAATCGCCAGATTGTGTTTTTTTGCGATTCGATAAACTTCATCAATTCCAGCCGGACTTCCGAAAACTTCAACCGGTAAAATGGCTTTTGTTTTGTCGGTTATTTTGGCTTCGATTTTTGCAGTATCGATATTCAGTGTTTCAGCATCAATGTCTACAAAAACCGGCGTTGCTCCAGCCATCATTATTGAGGTTGCAGAAGATATAAATGTGAACGGCGTGGTTATAACTTCATCGCCTTCGCCAATTCCCAGTGCCAGCATACACAGAAACAGGCCGCTGGTTCCGCTATTAACAGCTACAGCTCGTTTTACGCCGATGTATTTGGCGAAAGCATTTTCAAATTCAGCCAGTTTTGGGCCAAGCGAAAGATTATTGCTTCGCAGCACATCGCAAACTGCTTCGATTTCTTTTTCAGTAATATCCGGTCGGGAAAGATGTATTTGCATTAAATAAAACTCCTCAAATGGCGTAAATTAAAAATAAACACCGATTAAATCCATGACCCTTGATTATATTATTTAAGACCGATAAATTCCAGATATTTTTATTCCTTTCGGCGTTTATGCCTGAATAAAAACTTTTTTCTTTCCTTGGTTTCCAATTTTTATTTTTGCACAAACCCAAAGCTCTTATGGGACGTATTACATAGTAGGTAGCTGTTTATTGAGCTATGTAGGGAGATTTTTAACTTCCACGTTAAATGAGTGCCGGTTTTTGGCCGAGTGAACGCATAGTAGACAACTATAAAGTATATTGCAACAATAGAGAGGTGCGAAACAATGGCAAAAGGAAAGAATGTATTAACAACAGGTGATGTAGCGAGAATTTGTAATGTTGCCCCAAGAACCGTTTCAAAATGGTTCGATAATGGCCAGCTCAAGGGTTATCGTATTCCAGGCAGCAAAGACAGGCGAATACCTATGGCTGAGTTGATGCGTTTTATGAAGGCGCACAATATTCCAACCGCATCACTTCCAGTTGGAAAGATGAGAGTGCTTATTGTTGACAGTGATGAAGATGCGGCGATTAACCTGGCCGAAAGTCTTCAGGTAAAAGCTGATTATGAAGTCAAAACTGTTCAAAGCAATTTTGAAACAGGCATAGTTGCTCAGAAGTTTGCTCCGCATGTTATACTGCTAAATCTTTTATCTGAGGATATAGATGCTGCAAATATCTGCAAGAGTATCCGTCGCAATGATGACCTGCAAACTATAAAAGTTATAGCTCTGACGAATCAATTGAGCGAATCGGAGTGTACAGCTTTATTGCAGAATGGCTTTGATGCTTGTGTTTCGGATGTTAAGGATACATCTGACCTTATCAGGAAGATAGAACAATCAACGGCTATTGTTTATTAGTCGATAAAAGATATATCAAATTTTACGCAGTAAAAAAGGCCGACTTCTCGTTGGCCTTTTTTGTTTTGCCATTTCCAGATTTCCCCGAAAATTTAATATTCATTGGGATTTTCCATTGGATAAGATTATCAGCTGTGATTACGATGTTGTGTCCAATCTTTTAATGGAGCTGCTTTGAAAAAGTCAATGAAAATTCGATTATCTGCGATGATGTATATGCAGTGTTTTGTTTTAGGTGCTACCGTGCCTATAATGAGTATTTATCTTCGTGACTATTTACATTTTACTGGTTTGCAGACGGGAACAATTCTTGCCGTTTCTGCGCTTGCTGCATTTATTTCCCCGCTTATTGGTTCTGTTATTGCCGACCGTTTTTTAAGTGCCGGGAAATTTTTAACTCTATGCCATTTATGCTCAGCTGTATTAATGTTTATTCTCTTAAAGCAAAAGGATTTCGCGCCTGTCTTATGGATTTATTTTAGTTATTGCATGATGCAGGTAATAGCGAGTGCTCTTACAAATGCGATTATTTTTCATCATACAACGCAAGCCAGCCGTAATTTTGGCGGGATACGAATGTGGGGCACAATCGGCTGGATATCAGTTGCGTGGTTTTTCAGTTATGTCTGGCTCGGTGGTGGTTCCTCGGATAATGTGTCTGGATTGCCTGATGCACTCGGTCTTTCTGCAATTGCATCTATAGTTTGTGCGGTTTATGTTCTTACCTTGCCGAAATCTCCTGGAATGACGGATAAAATTAAAAGTTTTATTCCTCTGGAATCAATTCGTGTTATGCGTCAGCCGAAAATTCTGTTTATTTGTTTATTGTTTTTTCTGATGTCTTTTGCACACAGATACTATTACGTTGGTATGGCTCCATTTATGCGTCAATTGGGATTTCGTGATGCCAACATTATGCCGGTTATGAGTATGGGTCAGCTCGCCGAAATTTTTGCGATGGCCAGTGTTGGTATTCTGCTCGCTCGTTTTGGTTTTAAGAAGGTGATTATGTTCGGCATTATTATGGATGTTTTCAGATTTACAAGTTTTGCTATTGGCGGTTCAAACGCACTTATTATTTCCGGCAATACCTGTCATGGCTTGGCTTATACCTTTTGTCTGATTGCTGCATTGATATATATTGACAGCCATTGTGATAAGAATTCGAGGACAGCTGTTCATCAGCTACTTGTTTTGCTCAATGCAGGGCTTGCCAGTTTTTTTGGCAGTTTTGCAGCTGGCAAGGCGATGGATATTTTTACCAGTCAGCAAAGCGGTTTAGTGAATTACAGGGCTTTCTGGATGATTCCGACTGTTGTGGTTTGTGTATGCTTTTTTCTTGTTCTTGTTTTTTTCAGGGAACAGCAGGCGGATGAAACGGCTTTATGTTGACTTCTAAAAAAATTGACAATACTTGTTAGTGGCTGTACACTTGAGTTGTTGGTATTATTTGCGCCCGTAGCTCAATTGGATAGAGTACCGGACTTCGAATCCGAGGGTTGCAGGTTCGAGTCCTGCCGGGCGTATTTGATAAGCCCTTTTAAATTAAACACTTACGAGGTTTCATTTTTGCCCTCTCTGCGTCGAAAATCGCACTTGCAACACATTTGCAACACTTTTTGGTCATAGTGCTATTTCCTGCTGTTGATTTCGGCGACATTTTCCAACAATTCCCTGCTGACCTCATGAGTACTGGCATTTCTGGCTCGGGAAATTAAATCATCCGCAACCGCCAGATAAAACTTGTGAGCAGTCTCAAAATTGGTGTGGCAAGCCAAGTGTCCGTCATTCGTTTAGCACCTCACTTCCCAAAATAACCGGCCTTATAAATTCTCAAACAGAATTAACACAGCGTCCTTCTCGACGCTTATTGCTGAGTGTTTTTCGCCCTTTGCTGGTTTGCATACGTGCCCTAAAACCGCTTTTTCGCAGCTTTTTAATCTTGCTTTTTCGGTGATTTTCCAAAATAAACTATCCTTAAATAGAAAAAAATTATTTTATGTAATTTTGCTTTTTTCCGGTACTGCGTATTATCAAAATTTATTAGTACAGCATTATAACATTATTTACTTTTGTTTCAAGACATTTGATTTTGACAGAAATTTTTTATATTTACGTATTTTTTCTACGTGTTTGTAAACGGCTGATTTTACTAATTAAATCAATTCGTTTTTGACTTCGGAGAAAATCATTTACGACTTTTTTATTTTTGGGTTCGTAGTATTGCAGTAATGCGGCCTGGAGAATTTTTTCCCTGTGCCCGCGAGGAATATGGATTTTTCTGCCTTTTGTGTCAAGGCCGGATACATACATAGCTGTTGAACGTGTCAAAGGTATTGGACTGAAATCCTGAACCTGGCGAGGCCGCCACGAACGCGAAATCAAGTATTCCATCAGTGCCACCGAATCATCAGCGGTGCAGCCGGGATGCGAACTTATAAAATACGGCACAAGGTATTGTTCTTTGCCTGCCCGGCGAGATGCCTGCTTAAAACAGGCCTCGAATTTTTCAAAGATTTTAAATGGCGGTTTGCCCATCAACTCAAGTACTCCTTTGCAATAGTGTTCTGGAGCAACTTTAAGATGGCCGCCAACAAAATGTCGAACCAGTAAATCGATATAGTCTTTATCTCGAATCGCCAGGTCGTGTCGCACACCCGAAGCTACATATATATTTACCGGAGTCGGCTGATTTTTTTTCCATTTCAGAAAAGATTTCATCATTTTCATTAGTTGGGTAGTATCGCATTTGAAATTTTTGCACACCGCTGGAGCAAGGCAGCTTGTTCGCTTGCAGCTGTCAGCTCGCTCGCATTTCATACCGTACATATTAGCTGTTGGGCCGCCTATATCGCTGATAGTACCGCGGAACTGTTTATGCTTTGCCAAAGAGTCAGCTTCTGCGAGCAGACTTCCGATAGAACGTGAACAAATTTGCTTTCCCTGATGAATATGAATTGAGCAAAATGAACAGCCGCCAAAGCAGCCGCGATGAGTAGTTATTGAAAAACGTACTGGTTCAAGAGCCGGAACTCCTCCAAGTTTATCGTAGCTTGGATGCCATCTGCGAGTAAAAGGCAGGGCGTACAACTCGTCCATTTCGGATGTATTGAGTGGCCGCGATGGCGGCATTATCACAATTGTGCCCGGGTTCTGGTCTTGTATTACCGGCTGGCCGAGCGGATAGGCCTGTGCTTCGTACAATTTCTGGCCATCCATTACTTTACTGCGGTCCTGCTCCTGCTGCGATAATGAAGGCAGGAGGAGCGCATTATTCGGCGCCGCTGTCTGTCGATTAACCACGTAAGCAGTTCCTGGTATATTTGTTAACTGGCTGATGCTTTGACCGCTATCTAACCGTTTGGCAATCTCTTTGATTGCGAGTTCGCCCATTCCGTGTATCAGCAGGTCGGCTTTGGCATCGGTTAGAACTGACCTTTTAAGTTTGTCTTCGATAAAATCATAGTGAACAATTCGGCGAATGCTGGCCTCGAAACCGCCGAGGATTACAGGGATTCCTTTGAATGCTTCACGAACGCGAGCTGAATAAACGAGCAATGGTCGTCTTGGCCGAAGCCCCAGAACTCCGCCGGGGCTATAGGCATCTTTTTTTCGGCGATGTCCCATAGAGGCGTAGTCGTTAAGCCGCGAATCGATTGCTCCTGATGTAATGCTCCAGAACAGTCGTGGCGGCCCGAGTGCTCGAAAGGCATCTACGCTTTGCCAGTTTGGCTGAGCGAGTATTGCTACTTTGTAGCCGAGTTTTTCCAGCCACCTGCCGATCAATGCAACGCCGAAAGAGGGGTGGTCGATATAGGCATCGCCGGTAACGAGAATAATATCTGCCTGTTTCCAACCGCGTTGGCGCATTTCGTCGGGCGTAGTGGGAAGAAATTGATTTATGTTATTTGTTTTCTTTGCGGACATATAGCGATATTAACATTTTTGGCCTGTTTATTCAAGATGTGCGATATTACTATGGCGGGGCTAAACGAGATACGAAAAAACTGCGATTAATTTCGCACCACAAACAACCAGCAACGAGCAACACTTCGACTCCCTCGACAAAAGCTCAGGACAGGTTTAGGATTTAGATATTAGTGCTTATTTAGTATCAATTAGATATCTTTTTCCTGTAGTTTTTCCCTTATGAATTTGCTGGTATTTTGAGCTGCATTTTAGTTTTTAAAAATCGGGCTTTACTTTGTATTAAAAGCTGGTATAAAATGGGATGCTTTTATGTGTATCTGGCATTTGATATGCCGTGGGCTTTAATTTTAGAGTTTTTGCTAATAAGTTTTCTGACTCCGCGTTTTCAATGAAATTGTGACACTTCGCGGAATCCAATCAACACTCGAAAGTTCCGGAAGATACATTTTGTGGCCATGCTAAATGGTATGGTAATTTACGATTTATGAAACTATTAAGGATATTTTATGCCATTTGAACAAATAGGTCTTTCTGACCCGCTGGTTAAAGGAATTCTTGCAACCGGCTATAAGGCACCAACAGAAATTCAGGCTCGCGTTATACCGTCTGCTATTGGGGGTAAAGACATCATCGGATGCGCACAGACGGGTACGGGCAAAACCGCTGCCTTTGTACTGCCGATGTTGAATCGGCTTAGCCATGAAAAACACCCCAAAAATAAATCGCCAAGAGCATTGATACTAACGCCTACGCGAGAGCTTGCTGTTCAAATCGAAAAAGCAATACAGGGCTATGGCAGGTATTTGGACATTAAAACGCTGGCGATTTATGGCGGCGTAGATATTAGAGGGCAGATCAAAAAACTTCGTCAGGGTGTTGATATTATCGTTGCAACCCCAGGCCGGCTTATGGACCATATGCAGCGTGGAAACATTAATTTCAAATGTATTGAAGTGCTTGTCCTTGATGAAGCTGACCGAATGTTTGATATGGGTTTCATTAAAGATGTTCATAAGATAGTCGCTGTATTGCCGGCTAAACGCCAGACTATGCTCTTCTCTGCTACGATATCCAAAGAAATAAAAGCTCTTACAAAGGGCATATTGCAATCACCTGTAATGATACAAATCGGCCATGAGCGAAATCCGGCTGATACTGTCACCCAGCATATTTATCCTGTTGATAATGGCCAGAAAACAGACCTTCTGCTGCATATGTTGCAAAATAATCATATGTACAGTGTGCTCATTTTTTCACGTACCAAGCACGGTGCTGATAAAATATGTCGGCGACTCGATAAGGCAGGCGTTTCATCGATTGCTATACATTCCAACAGAACTCAAAAACAACGGCAGCGTGCGTTGGATGGTTTTAGAGCTGGCAAATACCAGGTTATGGTAGCTACCGATATAGCCGCTCGTGGAATTGATGTTAATGCTATTTCGCATGTAATCAATTACGACGTTCCGAGATACGCCGAAGACTACATTCATAGAATCGGCAGAACCGGCCGCGCAGAATCCACCGGAGATTCGATAACATTTGTTTCTCGTGAGGAACAGAGCTATCTATTTAGAATTGAAAAATACATTGGAAAAAAATTCAAGCCCGAAAAATGCGAAGGTTTTTTGTACAAGGCATCCTCAATGCCTACATTGAAAGAACCCGTCAAAGATAAAAAACAAAAATACAAAGGCAATCGGAGAAGAAGCGGCAGTAAAAATACTGCGGCAAGTAAAACAAAAGAATATAGTAAAAAAAGTGAATCTTCCAACAAAGACTTTACGCCGAAAAGTTCTACAAATTCAAAAAAGAAATTTAAGCCATCGAAGTTTAAAAGTAAAACAGCCAAATCCGACAATAAGCCATATGCTGCAAGAAAAAAGGATTCCCGGAAAAACGTCAAGCCACGTTAGAGCAATTTGATTTTTCATGATTGCTTTATGCCTGTTGCGGCGGCTATGCTCTTTTTATTAAGTGAAAAAGCAAACAACTTTTTGTGATGCTACATCGCACATTATTTAAAGTTGATTGGCATTTGTTTCATACACTCTAATAATACTCTCATATGTTTTTTCTTCAGGGAGAAAACTGGTTAACAGGTTGGGCATTTCTAAAAATCGTTCGCTGTAAAAGTCCTTGCCTGACAGGCTCAAACAGCGTATTATTCTTGTAAATTCCAGCTTTTTTTTGCAGTATTGGGGAAGAAGATGAGTGGACAAATAGATATAAAACAATCGCTTAAAAAAGCGTATAGAAAACAAAGACCCACCAGAGCAGATATTGAACGGGATACATTCTCATCACGACAAAGTCACAAAGAAAATGATAGAACAAGGTACGAACAACTTTGTTGTTGGCCAAGGTATTTTTGCGTTAACAGATAAAGAACTTAAGCAGTTAGGGCTGACAAAAGAGGAAAAGACAGACTTAATACGACCTTATTATACAAGCAAGCAGTTATTTAAATATTCGGCAGACCGCAAAAATGAAAAATGGATAATATACACCACATCGGAATTCAAGAAATCTGAGACTATTGAGCCGTATCCTCATATAAAGGAACATTTAGACAAATTCGTAAAAGTTATTACATCTGACAACCGACCTTATGGTTTGCATCGAGCGAGAAAAGAGGCCTTTTTTAATGGTGAAAAAATAATTGTAATTCGCAAAAGTCCCAAAGAGCCTGTTTTCACCTATACAGATTTTGACTGTTATGTTTCTGCTGCATTCTATGTAATTAAAACAGATAAGGTAAACTTGAAATACTTGACCGGTTTACTTAACAGCAAACTTGTGAAATTTTGGCTAAATCATAAAGGCAAAAAGCAAGGCAATAATTTTCAGGTTGATGCAGAGCCGTTATCACAAATTCCTCTAATGGAAGTTTCGGAAAAAGAGCAAAATCCTTTTATTGAATTGGTGGATAAGATATTAGCGGCCAAAAAGAAAGACCAGCAAGCGGATACGAGCAAATTTGAAACAGAAATCGACCAGATGGTTTATAAACTATATGGCCTAAAAGACGAAGAAATTAAAATCATTGAAGGACAATAAAAATATAGCGGAACAATCTTAAAACAGATAAACACTCAAGCTGAGCAAATAATTTTTGGAAATTAATCTATAAATAAATTGCAGAAATAAGCTGAGAAAAATCAGCTGGATGTTTTCTCGCAAACATCGCAACAAACCTCTTTATTTTTAGTGCATTTAATGGTAAATAGGGTGCGGATTAGCAGTTAGCTATAAAAACAACAGGGAAAACTATGCCGAAACGCGAGGACATTCAAAAAATACTGATTATTGGTTCCGGGCCTATAGTAATTGGTCAGGGCTGCGAATTTGATTATTCCGGTGCTCAGGCCTGCAAAGTCCTAAAGCAGGAGGGCTTTAAGGTCGTGCTTGTCAACAGTAATCCGGCTACGATAATGACCGACCCAGAATTGGCTTACAGAACATACATTGAGCCGATTACGCCGGAAATAATTGAAGAAATAATCCAGCAGGAGCGGCCTGACAGTCTTCTTCCTACGCTGGGCGGCCAAACCGGCCTTAATGCAGCGGTTGCTCTCGCTGAAAGCGGCGTGCTGGAAAAATATAATGTAAAGCTGCTCGGAGCTAATTTAGAGTCTATTAAAAAAGCTGAAGAACGCGACAAATTCAAGGCAATTATTAAAGAAATTGGCCTCGAAGTTCCAAGAAGCGGTTATGTACACAACTGGCTTGAAGCACAAGAGGTAATCAAAGATATCGGCTTTCCTGCAATTATCCGGCCTTCTTATACGCTTGGCGGAATGGGTGGAAATGTGGCCTACAATGCCCAGGAGTATGAAGAATACATACACTGGGGATTGAGTCTTAGCCCGAGAAGCCAGGTACTCGTTGAGGAATCGGTGGTCGGCTGGAAAGAGTATGAACTCGAAGTAATGAGGGACAGGGCTGATAATGTAGTTATAATCTGCTCAATTGAAAATCTTGACCCGATGGGCATTCACACCGGTGATAGTATTACGGTAGCTCCGGCTCAAACGCTGACGGATAAAGAATATCAGTTGATGCGTGATGCATCTTTGAAAATAATAAGAGCTATCGGCGTTGAGACCGGCGGCTCAAATATTCA
>JAGLSG010000016.1 GCA_023135865.1 Planctomycetota bacterium
AAAAGAATATCTCAAAGAAATTGACCAAGCTGAACTTTTGACTGCCGAGCAGGAATATGAGCTTGGAAAAATGGTTGTCGAGGAAAATGATCCCTGGGCAAGAGAGCAGCTTGTGCGAAGTAATCTTCGACTGGTTGTTAGTATTGCGAAAAAATATGCAAATAGGAATATGGGGATTGGCGACCTTATTGAAGAGGGTAATCTTGGCCTTATAAAAGCTGTTGATTATTTTGACCCGGAGCGTGGAATACGTTTTAGCACTTACGCTGCCTGGTGGATAAAACAAAGTATTCAACTTTCACTATTGACCAATAGCCATCCGCTGCACGTTCCGACTTATATGGTTACGTTAATAAACCAGTGGCGTAAAACGGCTGCCGAACTTGAAAACAAATTAGGACGAGTCGCTGAAATTGCAGAGATGGCTGACCTGATGCGGCTGCCGATAGACAAGGCGAAAAAAATATTTCAGATAGTCAATGTGGCCAGTTCTACAAAAGATACTTGTGATGATGACGCAGAAGAAAATGACCGTACGCTTGAAGCAACCCTGCAGGATAAAGATGCCCAAATGCCGGAAGATGAGCTGACAGCAATTGATGAAAAAAACAAGATTATTGGTTTGCTTGACCAGCTTGATAAAAGAGAAGCTGATATTTTAAAGCTGCATTACGGCTTGGGACAGGATGAATCATTGACGCTGAAACAAATCGCTGACAAATTAAATCTGACGCGAGAAAGAATTCGCCAGATTCACCGTGATACTCTTATCAAACTCTACGAATATATGAATGCCTAACAGTATCAGGGGGGAATTGATAAAACTTGCATTTTGTGAATAATATGATAAAAATACTTGTAGGTTTTTAATAACGGATTGTTTGCATTTATCTTAATATGTGGCAGGTTTAAGGATGGCTGAGCATATAAATTTGAAGAGCTATATTCGTGATGTTCCTGATTGGCCGAAACAGGGGATTTTATTTCGTGATATTACTCCGCTACTCGCTGAGTCCAAAGCGTTATCAATGTCGATTGATGCTTTGTGTTGCGGTTTTGAAAATACTGGTATTGATTATGTAGCTGCTGTTGAGGCCAGAGGTTTTATATTTGGTTCGGTGGTTGCTGAAAAACTCAATGCTGGTTTTGTGCCGATACGCAAGAAAGGCAAACTTCCTTTCAAAACCGAAAGTATCAGCTACGATTTGGAGTATGGCATTGATACTCTGCAAGTTCATAGTGATGCTGTCGAAAAGGGGGCGAAAGTTTTGATGGTAGATGATTTACTTGCTACCGGCGGCACGATGGCTGCAGCTTGTGAACTCATCGAAAAAATCGGCGGAAAAATTGCAGGGATAGCTTTTCTTATTGAGCTGAGTGATTTGAACGGACGAGACAAACTACCTAATTATGAAGTTAAAACAGTTTTATCTTACTAAGTTAATTTTTGAATAAGGCGTTTGCTGAAATGATGGTAACAAATGCGATAAATGGCCTGGATAATCTGGGGCAGTTTGCCAGATTTGTTTTCAGGTCTATAGCTGCATCTGTTGAAAGCTGTAGGAAGAGTGCCACTTATCCGCTTATCTGGACGCAAATGAATATCATTGGTGTTCACAGTGTTCCGATTGTTATGGTGACGGGTGCTTTTGTTGGAATGATACTTGCCATTCAGGCGTATGACCAGTTGGCGGCTTTCGGAGCCGAAGAGCATTTGGGCGTGTTGATTAACATTTCAGTTGTTAAGGAATTAGGGCCTGTACTTGCAGCGGTTATGTTGGCTGGGCGTATTGGCGGAGCTTTAACCGCTGAACTTGGTACGATGAAAGTTACCGAACAAATCGACGCTATCAAAAGTATGGGAACTGACCCCGTGAAATATCTCGTGGCTCCGCGAGTATTGGCTTGTTTACTGCTTGCTCCGTTTTTGATTATTTTCGCTGACCTGCTGGGAATCATAGGCGGATATTTCGTCAGTGTTATTCATTTTGGAATTAACAGCAGGGCATATTGGACTTTCAGTGCTTTGGGCGTGGAGTTGTGGGATGTGGCTATTGGAGTTATAAAGGGTTTTTTCTTTGGAGCGGCAATAGCGGTTATCAGCTGCTATAAGGGCTTTACGTGTAAAGAGGGTGCTCATGGCGTAGGCCAGGCCTGCACAGAAGCATTTGTGGCAAGTTTTATCTCGATATTGGCTCTTGATTTTGCACTGGCCGTGTTTTTCAAGGCGATTTACAACACACTTTGGCCGGTTAAATCATTGATTTAATCAATCAGGAATTAAAGGACGAATACGAAAGTGATAGCTGAAGAAAAGAATAATCAAGCCGGCAGCGTAGACTCCAATGGAGTTATTGTTCTTAAAAATCTCACCAAAAAATTTGGCAAAAAACTTGTCCTTGACAACATTTCTCTTTCGATAGAGAAGGGCAAAACAACAGTAATAATCGGCCCGAGCGGCTGTGGTAAAACTGTTTTACTAAAGCATTTAATCGTTCTGCTAAGACCAACATCTGGTAATGTTTATTTAGACCAGCGGCGAATTGATAATCTAAATGAAGATGAACTAAACCAAGTACGCACTCGCTACGGTTTTCTTTTTCAGGGCGGGGCTTTATTTGACAGCATAAGTGTTTTCGAGAATATAATTTTCCCAATAACTCAGCATTACAAAATAACCAATTGGGAGGAAATTGATGCTCTGGTAAAAAATAAGCTAACTATGGTTGGCCTTGATGGCTTCCAGAAATTTTATCCTGCCAAACTTTCTGGTGGCGAGAAAAAAAGAGTAGCTCTGGCGAGAGCTATTGCCTTAAATCCTGAGCTGATTTTATATGATGAGCCGACAACCGGCCTTGACCCTATTCGTTCAGACGTAATTAATGAGCTTATTTTAAAATTGCAAAGAGAGCTTGGCGTAACAAGTATTGCTGTAACTCACGATATGACAAGTGCTTATAAAATAGCTGACCGCATTGTTATGCTGCATAAGGGAAAAATTCTTGCTGATGGTGATGCTGATTATATTCGCAATCATCCTCATCCGATTGTTCAGCAGTTTATTCATGGCCAGATTGATGATGAAGATTTACTTTCGCTACAGTCTAACGAAACTACTTCACCTTCACAATTTGTTTCGCAGAATTCCAAAAATTAGTTTATGAAACGGGCTATTCTAACTAAATTGTGCGAAGATAAAAAGGTTCAATGCAATCTTTGTAATTGGCGATGTTTGATTGAACCCGGCGGCTTAGGTCGCTGCAGGGTCCGCAAAAATATAGATGGTGTTTTGTATTCGCTAAATTACGATTGTGTTTGTTCCGCTAATCCTGACCCGATAGAAAAAAAGCCGTTCTTTCATTTTCAGCCGGGCAGCCGCAGTTTTTCAATAGCTACTCCCGGTTGCAATTTTAGCTGTGATTTTTGTCAGAACTGGCAGCTCAGTCAGGCGGCTATTAACAATGGCTGTATTGATGGCCAGCAAATATCACCTGAACAGATAATTACAGCAGCTGTCAAAAGCAAATGCAGAAGTATTGCTTATACTTACACCGAGCCGACTGTTTTTATGGAATTGTGTAATGACTGCGGGCAACTGGCAAAACAGCAGGGCTTGGCGAATGTTTTTGTCAGTAATGGTTTTATGACACGCCAAGCGATTGATTTTGCAAGCAGCTGGCTTGACGGTATAAACATTGATTTGAAATCTTTTAGCGATGATTATTATAAAAGATTATGCCATGCCAAATTGCAGCCGGTTCTCGATACGATTAGTTATATTGCCAGCCAAACTAATATCTGGCTTGAAATTACGACCTTACTTATTCCTGGCGAGAATGATTCGGATAATGAGCTGAAAAAACTTGCTGATTTTATTGTTTCCAATGCCGGCATCGATACGCCATGGCACATTAGCCGTTTTCATCCCGATTATAAGTACTTGGATTCGCAGCCGACTCCTGTTGATTCTCTGGAGCGGGCGCAGGCAATAGGCAAAGCCGCTGGTTTGCGTTATGTTTATCCTGGTAATATTTCCGAGTCGAAAGCTGAAAGCACTTTTTGTTATAGTTGCGGAAAGTTGTTGATTGAACGAATTGCTTTTCATACAGCGGCTAACAATGTGAAAAATTCCTGCTGTCCTGATTGCGGCACAAAAATAGCTGGATTTGAATTATAATTATTATTAGCTTCTTTGGCCGTGTCTGCGCCTGCCTCCACCCTGGCGAAATTGGTTTTGTTGTTGTGCGGCCGGATTAAATTCAACGGTTCCACCTTCAATCAGGATTGCCTTTCCATTGACTAATGCGTCAGCTATTTTTTTATGAGCTGATTCCAGAATCCTGCCAAATGTCTGGCGGGAAATGTTCATTTTTTCAGCGGCTTGCTGCTGATACAATCCTTCAAAGTCAGCCAGTCGGACAGCTTCAAGCTCATCGCCAGCCAGCTCTATCTGCTGTAATGTTGATAGAGGGATTCCTCTCGGCTTATAGAAATTGGCCTGTGGAATACAACTGATACGTCTGCAATTTCTTGGTCTTGGCATATTTTCCTGCTGTTAATGGTCGCAAATATTTTCACCGCATTGCAGCTGGCCGGACAAATACTGCGATACTATATTTTCCGGTTCATCGTCAGCTGCACCTACGACTACTTTTATGTTATTTTGTGTAAACAATTGATGAGCTCTCATACCCATTCCGCCTGCGATTATCAATTCTACATTTAATTCTGCAAGCCATTTCGGCAAAACGCCTGGCTCATGAGCCGGCGGCTTTAACAGTTCATTACTTTTGATATTTTTGCTGTCATTATCGATGTCAATAATTGCGAATTGCTCACAATGGCCAAAATGTTGCGATAATTTGCCATCTCTTATTGGAATTGCTATTTTCATTTTACATTTTCTCCTGTTTTGGCTTATGTTGTTATTTTAATATGTTCAATGTTTTTTCCCACACGGATGTTACTTGTTCTTTTACGCCGTTTTGCGAATACTCCACAATACTTTTAGCTGCAATTTGTGCTTTGGTTACGCTCGTATCATAGGCAATTTTGCCGGCTATTTTCAAGCTTATTTCATCGGCTCTTTTTTCGATTTGCTTTGTAATTTTTGTATTTATATCATATTTATTGATACAGACCGCAGCTGGAATTTTGAAATGTTGGGTTAATTCAACAACTCTATCCAGGTCGTGCTTTCCTGAGATTGTTGGCTCTGTTACAATTAGAACCAAATCAGCTCCGCTGATTGAAGCGATTACAGGGCATCCGATTCCGGGTGAACCATCTACAATTATCATTTCCTTGTTTTGTTTTGTTGCAATGTCTTTTGCCTGTTTACGAATTAAACTTACGAGTTTACCGCTGTTTTCTTCTGCGATTCCAAGTTTAGCGTGAACCATTGTTCCAAATCTTGTTTCTGATACGAACCATTGGCCGTTGATTGCATCTTTGAATTCTATGGCATCGACTGGGCAAAATTGAACGCATACACCGCATCCTTCGCACGAAAAAGGTTCAATTGTATAAGTTCTTTCAGCGGTGCTATTAGCTGGGCCGTCAAATTTTGGCGCATCAAAGTTGCAGATTTGCTCACATTTCCCACAGCCGATACATTTTTCTGTAATGATAGTTGCTTTTTTACCGCCGCTGAAATCGTGTGTTTGTTTTATGTCCGGCTTTAATATCAGATGTAAATCAGCAGCATCAACATCGCAATCGGCTAATACTGCGTTTTTTGCAAGTGCGGCAAACGAAGCGACAATGCTCGTTTTTCCTGTTCCGCCTTTTCCGCTTATGACTACTATTTCTTTCAATTTTTACTCCTGTGTTTTCGTTTTTCTGTAAGTGAAAATTCGACCTTTTACAAGATTTTCGCTATGGATAACTTTTTTATGGTATTCTCCACAGCAAACAAAGCCGGCATCTTTTATTTCTTTTAGGGCTTCTTTGAAAGTTGTGCCGAATTGTCTAAGATGCGTTAAATAGACAGAAACAAAGCCGTCTTTGCGGAGCACTTTATAAATACTGTTTAAGATTTTTTTTCTGTCTTCATTTTCAGGAAAAAATCCCTTGTGAAGAACATCATATAGCAAAACAACATCAACAGAATTTTTTCTTAAGGGAATTTGCAGTTCATTGGAGGAAATTATGCCAATTACGTTTTTCAATCCTTTGGATTTTACTTTCTCCATTGTTTTAACTAAGGATTTACCTTCCTTGTCGAGCGCATAAACTTTGCCTTTTTCTTCGACTATTCTGGCGGCTGGAATTGTATAGCTTCCTTCATTGCACCCGAAATCCAACACAGTTTGGCCTTTTTTAATACCTATATTTGTCAAGAGTGCTTCAGTGTGTTTTTCCGACCATTTTTTTATATCGTTTTTGGATTTTGCCTTCATTTTTATTCTTTTAGTTTTCTGGAAATATTTTCGTACAAACCGATAAAGCTTTTCTTGTATTCAGGCAAAACATCAATAATCATTTCTCCATCAGAATATGCTTCGGCTATTCGTCTGTCATCGGCTAATTTCATAACGATTTTTATTTCTTCGTTTTGGCAGTATTCTTCTACTTTGTTATCGCCCATACCGCAGCGATTTATAGCAACGGCGAATGGCAGCCTCATTTCTCTTGTTAAATCGACAGCGAGTTTCAAATCGTTTAAGCCAAACGGTGTCGGTTCTGTTACGAGCAAAACGAAATCAGCTTCTTTTAGTGTTTCCACTACAGGACAGGATGTACCCGGCGGGGCATCGATTATTGCAATGTAGTTTTCTTTTATTTGTTCTTTTACTTTTTTTATCAGAGCCGGCGTTCGCACTGAGCCGATTTGCAATTTACCGCTGACAAAATCGACATTACCTGCCTTGCCGCAATCAAGTGTTCCAATGTCGAGCATTTTTGACTTGATTGCATTAGAAGGGCAAACTCGCATACAGCCGCCGCAGGAGTGGCAAAGCTGCTCAAAGGTCAAAACGTTTTTTTCTTTTATGGATACAATCGCACCATATTGGCAGATTTGTCCGCATTTTCCGCAGCCAATACATTTTTCAAGGTCAACATCTGGTACAGCTACCTTAACTTTTTCACTCTGATTTATTTTGGGCTTTAGAAAAATATGTCCGTTCGGCTCTTCGACATCACAATCAAGATATTGAACAGCTTCTTCTTGCTCGGCGATTACCCACGCCAGATTAGCAGCGACAGTTGTTTTTCCTGTTCCGCCTTTTCCGCTGGCGATAGCGATTACAGCATTTTTTTCCATATTAGCTATCCATACCAAAATGTGATTGAACATTTGGTTCGGTAGCTTGAGTTAGTTTGCCACTTTTGAATAGTTCAATTGCTTCTGCAACAGTTCCTGTAACACCGGTGTATGATTTTACGCCAGCTGCATCTAATGTTCGCTGCGCATTTGGACCGAAATTTCCAGCTATTACAACTTTGGCACCGGTGTCGATTACAACTTTAGCTGAACTTATGCCAGCTCCGCCAGAGGCCTGGACATTTGAGTTTTCGATTGCGTCGAACTCTTCTGTTTCAGTGTCAGCTATAATAAAATATGCTGTTCTTCCAAATCTTGGGTCAACGTTGGAATCCAGAGTTTTTCCGGTTGATGTTATCGCAATTTTCATTTTATATTCCTTTACATATTCTGAAAATTTAAGTTGGCTTTAATGTTTTTATTTTTCAAGCTGTTCTATGCGTTTATTTATATCACTGATATTATTTTTCAGGTATTCAGCTTGTTGTTTTAGTTCTGCCAATTCCTGCTCAGCTGTCATTGCCGGAGCAGCCGGAGTGAATGGCATATTATAGTTAGCCATTTGCCATCTTCGTCCGCCGCCTCTGCCTTGGCCGAATCCACGTCCGCCAATCGGGTTTCCGTAACCCGCTGCCGGATAGCCTGCACAAAAACCAGCGGCTCTTCCTGTCATTGGTCCAGCTCCGTTAGGTCCGGTTCTATCTCCATTTGGCATAATAATTCTCCTTTCAAATAGGATTAACATTTCTGTCTCGTTATTATATTATGAGCATATGCCCATAATATGTCAAGGGTAATATAAAAATGTTGAAAAAAAACTTATTTTCCTGATACTGGCGTAAAGCCATAAAATCAGATAAAATGCCGTTTTCTGGAGATTAATAATTGTGAAAATAATTGCTGATAAAAACATTCCATTTGTAAAAGAATGTTTTTCTTCAATCGGAGACATAAAAGCTGTTGCTGCCGACGAGATGAAGCCAGGGATAGTTGCTAATGCGGATATTCTGCTTGTTCGCACCGTAACGCAGGTGAATTCAGATTTATTGGCCAGCAGTAAAATTCGTTTCGTTGGCGCAGTTTCGACCGGCTTTGAACACATCGATATCGATTATTTGCAGCGAAATAACATTGGTTTTTCTACAGCTGCCAGCTCTAATGCGAATTCCGTAGCTGAATATATTATTGCTGCATTGCTTAGCGTTGCCAAAAATCAAAATCTTAATTTACAGAATAAATCGATAGGTATTGTGGGTGTTGGTAACATTGGTAGCAAAATAGCTAAAAAAGCTGAAGCTCTTGGGATGAAGGTTTATTTGAATGACCCTCCCTTGCAAAAACGAACGCACGATGAAAAATATTTGCCGCTTGAAGATTTATTTGATTGTGATTTTGTAACACTTCATACGCCTTTGACTTTTGGAGGCAGAGACAAAACATTTCATCTGGCCAATGAATCATTTTTCAAATCGCTAAAGCAGAATTGTGTTTTCATAAATACTTCTCGCGGCTCAGTTGTCGATACAAACGCTCTTAAAGCGGCGATTAAATCAGGCAAATTTGAATCTGTTGTGCTTGATGTCTGGGAAAATGAGCCGAGTATTGATAGTGAACTTTGCAAACTTGTCGATATTGGCACGCCGCATATAGCGGGCTATTCGCTCGACGGCAGGACAGCTGGGACAGCTATTGTTTATCAAGCAGCGTGCAAATATTTTGACCTGGATTGTAATTTCGATATGAAATTATTTTTACCACAGCCAGCTGTTAATCAATTGAAAATAAATCCTCAACCTGGTGATGAGCAGGATATAATAATCAAAGCTGTTGAACAGGTTTATCGTATCAAAGAAGATGTTCAGCATTTGCGAAAAATCCTGGCTTTGCCGATAGATGAAAGAAATGCTTTTTTTGGGCAGCTCCGCAAAAATTATTCCGTTCGCAGAGAATTTAATAGTTTGGAGATAATTTTAGAATCTAATTGTAAATCCATTGCTGACAAATTGGCTGGTTTAGGATTTGAGGTGACGAATGAAGCCGGGTAATAGCAATGGTATTCTTGAATGGCCGAATGGTAAGCTGGATTTTTCAAACGGCTGTATTTTGATGGGCGTTTTAAACGTTACGCCGGATTCTTTCAGCGATGGCGGAAAATTTTTCAATGTTGAAGCTGCTATTGAACACGCCTTGCAAATGGCTGATGCCGGAGCTGCAATAATTGACCTTGGCGGCGAATCGACGAGGCCTGGCTCTAAAACCGTTTCCGCGGATGAGCAGATGAGCCGAACAATTCCGGTTATAAGGGAAATTGCAAAACGTGTTAACGTTCCAATTAGTATTGATACTTCTAATTACGAAGTTGCGTTAGCTGCACTGCAAGCCGGAGCTGCAATGCTTAATGACATTACTGCTCTAAGTGATGAGCGGATGTGTCTATTGGCAGCCGAATATAAAGTTCCTG
>JAGLSG010000017.1 GCA_023135865.1 Planctomycetota bacterium
GTCAATTTCTTTGAGATATTCTTTTATAGTAGCATCAAAAGCCATCAAAAACTCCTATCTATGCCCAGCTTTTATGGGACGTTTTATCCAAAGCCGTGTTCACTCGCTATATCGGTTAAATATAAGGGCTGGTTTAGCTGCAACCGCCGCTGTTATTGCCGGCAAAGAAGTTGATTTATGGCTTGTTTTGGATGGCAAAATAGTGTTTAATCCGAGTTCTATTTGTGAAATTTATTTAAGGTTAGTTACGGTGACAGATTTGAAATCATTAGCAGATGCAATTATAAAAGGCAATCTGGACGCAGCAAAAACGCTCACCAGTTCTGCTCTTGACGAAGCAATTGCAGCTAAGGACATTTTGGATAACGGCTTAATCGCAGGTATGAATGTAATTGGTGAACGTTTCAAAAAAGGCGAGGTTTTTGTTCCTGAAGTTTTATTTGCTGCTCGTGCAATGAAAGCAGCTATGGAAATTTTGGAACCAGCTCTCGCTAAAGCCGGAGTTGTGCCGATAGGAAAATTTTTAATCGGAACCGTTCAGGGCGACATTCACGATATTGGTAAAAATCTCGTAGCTATGATGCTAAAGGGAGCCGGATTTGAGGTCATCGATCTCGGCGTGGATGTTTCACCTGAAAAATTTATCGAGCACGCCAAATCTGCAAACGTATCACTGATTGGAATGAGTGCCCTTCTGACAACTACTATGCCGGGAATGGAAAAAACGTTAAAAGCCCTTAAAGAAGCCGGCATTTCAGCTAAGGTGATGATAGGCGGAGCACCGGTAACACAGAGTTATGCCGACAAAATTGGCGCGGACGGCTACGCACCCGATGCCGCATCAGCTGTTGATCTGGCCAAAGACCTCGTTGCATAACCACAGCCCAAAAGCATAATTATAAAAATTTCTATTGAAATATGCCAAAATGCTGTTAGAATACTTTGTTTGAAGTTTTCAGGAACAATCAGGAGTAATGAGAATATGAAAAAAGGTATACATCCAGAATATCAGAAGGTAACCGTGCGTTGCGGCTGTGGAAGTACATTCGAGACCAGCAGCACATCCAAAGAAATTCACGCAGAAATATGCTCAATGTGCCATCCATTCTACACCGGCAAGCAGAAATTCGTTGATGCGGCTGGTAGAATAGAGCGATTCCAGAAAAAATATGGCCAGAGCTATGTGCCAAAAGATAAAAAAAACCAGGAAAAATAGCTGGTTTTCACACTACAATCAGGGCTCCTTTTTACCGCAACAATGCGAAAACGGAGCCCTTTGTCCATTAAAAAATCGCATAAAATATAAGACAAAAAATTATGGCTGAAAAAACAGATATAATCCTGAGCAAACTTGATGAACTTGATGCTCGCTATAGCCAAATCGAAAAGCAAATCGCCGACCCGGAAATTGCCTGCAATTCGGACAAACTTATAGCTCTCAGCAAAGAAATGGGCAAACTGAAAATCACGGTTACGAAATACCGCCAATATAAAGAAGCCGTTTCCCAGATTGAAGATGCCAAGCAAATGTTAGAAGATGAGGCAACTGAAGAAGAACTAAAAACAATGGCAACAGAAGAAATTCAACTGCTCCAAAAAACAAACAACACTCTGCTTGATGAAATCGCAAGCAGCCTGGTAATGGCGGAAGACAGCGATATTAATTCAATCATAATGGAAATCAGAGCTGGTACCGGCGGCGATGAAGCAGCACTGTTCGCACGCGATTTATACAATATGTACACCCATTATGCAGAAGACAAAAAATGGAAAATAGAACAACTTGATTTCAGCACGACGGAAAAAGGCGGCTTTCGCGAGGTCATATTCAGCGTAAAAGGTAAATGTGTCTGGTCGCAACTGCATTATGAAGCCGGCGGCCATCGCGTCCAAAGAGTGCCGGAAACTGAATCACAGGGCAGAGTTCATACTTCAGCTGCAACCGTCGCTGTATTGGCCGAACCAGAAGAAATCGACATAAAAATAGCACCAAATGACGTACTCGAACACGTAAGCCGCGCCGGCGGGCCGGGTGGTCAAAGCGTAAACAAAATCAATAGTGCCATCAAACTCGAACATATCCCGACCGGAATTACCGTTAGTATGAGAGATGAAAAAAGTCAGCACAAAAATCGGGCTAAGGCCTGGCGTATTCTAAGAAGCCGGCTCTACGAACACTATCAAAGCAAAGAACAAGCCGAGCGGGATTCGCAGCGAAAAAATATGATTGGCTCGGGAGACCGCTCTGCAAAAATCAGAACGTACAACTGGCCGCAAAATCGCATCACCGACCACAGGATAAACCTGTCGCTTTACAGTCTCGACAAAATAATAACAGGTAATATGGGCGAATTGATTGAAGCGTTAAAAAATTACGATAAAGAACAAAGATTAAAAAATCTTTAATCGAATAAAATGACCACCGCATTGAAAACAGAAAAAGCCGTTTTCTGCAAACCACATTACAGGAAAATCCAGGCATCTATAAATTTGTCAGCTATAAGTGAACTTTTCAGCTGTCTCGAAAATCCGTCAATCCTCGGCGGGAATTCTTCAAAAATAAATGCTGACAAATTCAGCTACTGGGCAGCCAAGCCAAAAGAAATTTTTGAATTTCAAGCTGGCCAAAAAGAACCTTTCAAAAAACTGCAACAGGTGCTGGATAAATACAAACTTGATGAGAATTCAAAACTCAAATTGCCTGAGGGGATTTTCTGTGGCGGCTGGCTCGGCTTTTTCAGCTATGAACTTGGCCGATATATTGAAAAATTGCCGCAAACAACAATCAATGACCTGGAAATGCCGCTTATACGATTATGCTTTTACGACCGGCTAATCGCATACGACCACAAAAATGACAATTTCTGGCTAATCGCTCTGCAACTGCCCGATGAAGTTGAAACGCATCATGAAAAATTAGATGGTTTGGAAAAGCTGCTTCTGAAATCCCAAAAAATTCATATTCCCGAATTTATTTCAGCCAACTTTGACAATATCGATTTAGCAAACATTAAATGTAATATGAGTAAAGATTACTACCTTCAAACGGTTGAAAAAATAAAAACTTATATCTACAACGGCGATGTTTACCAGGTTAATTTCTCGCAGCGATTCGATTGTGATTTTAACGGCAAATCGATAAAACTTTTCCATTGGCAAAATCGTTACAATCCAAGTCCATACGCAGGTTATATTGGCAGTGATAATTTTCAAATCGTAAGTGCATCACCGGAAATGTTTTTAACCATTAACGATGGCCTCATTAGTACCAAACCGATTAAAGGCACACGGCCAAGAATTAATGAATCTATCCGGGATGCAAAAAATTTCAAAGAGCTTTTTGAAAGCGAAAAAGAAAAAGCAGAACTCAATATGATAATCGACCTTGAACGAAACGACATTGCAAAAATATGCCAGCCGGGAACGAGAAAAGTAATTCAGCAGCGAACTATTGAGAGCCACCCTACTGTCTTTCACGCCGTTGCAACAATAGCCGGACAACTCCAAGCCAAAACAACAATTTGTGATATTCTAAAAGCAGTATTTCCCGGCGGCTCAATCACGGGAGCTCCAAAAATTCGTTCAATGGAAATAATCGATGAAACCGAGCCAACCGAAAGAGGCGTTTACACAGGCAGTATTGGTTTTATTGGAATCGATGGCAATGTATGCTTGAATATCGCCATACGAACGATTATCATCAGGGCACAAAAGGCCTTTGTGCAAGTCGGCGGAGGAATAGTTGCAGATTCACAGCCGCAGGCAGAGTGGGATGAGACAATTACAAAAGCAAAGGCGTTACTGGCAGGAATAAAAAGCGTAGAGCAGACAGGTTAAAAAATGATTGAAAAAGTTTTTCTAAATAGCGAACTAATCGAAAACGAAAAAGCCAAAGTATCGGTTACTGATAGTGGCTTTTTGTATGGAGCCGGACTTTTTGAAACAATGCGAAGTTATGACGGCATTGTTTTTTCTCTCGAAGACCATTTGGATAGATTATTTTCCAGTGCTGAAAAATTATCCATAAAAAACAGTTATGAAAAAAGTTATGTAAAAGAAGCAATTTACAAAACGCTCAAAGCAAACGAATTAACCGATGCACGAATTCGACTGACATTGACATCAGGGCCAATGTCTGACCCCGACTCACCGGCTACCCTGCTGATTACAGCTGCGAAAATTCAGCCGTATCCAGATGAATACTATAAAAACGGAGTAATGGTAATTTTGTCCCCGTTCAGGCAAAATCCGGACGACCCGACCTGCGGCCATAAAACAACGAGCTATTTTTCACGTATGCTTGGCTTGCAGATGGCTCATCAAAAAAGAGCAGCTGAAGCTCTGTGGTTTACGCCGGACAATCAGCTCGCCGAAGGATGTGTAAGTAATGTGTTTCTCGTAAAAGAAGCAACGCTCTACACGCCGCCTCTTACTACGCCTGTACTGGCTGGAATAGCAAGAAAAGCCGTTTGCCAAATCGCAGCGGAAAATTCCGTCAAACTTGTCGAACAAAAACTTTCCATTGATGATGTTTTAACAGCTGATGAAGTATTTCTGACAAATGTTATTATGAAGATTATGCCGGTTAACAGCGTAGAAAAACATACGATAGCTAACGGTAAAATCGGAGCAATCACAAAAAAAATGATGCAATATTTCGATGAATTTGTTAAAAGTCAATGCGGGAAAAACAAATGAAAGTAAAAAATATAGCGGAAATAATCGAGAAAATAGCACCTGCGAAATTAGCTCAGGATTGGGATAATGTCGGGCTGCTCGTCGGAAATGCCGAGCAGAATGTAAAAAATATTCTGCTGACTATCGATATTACAGCTGACGTGCTTGATGAAGCAAAAAAATTAAAAGCTGAACTGATTATAAGCTATCATCCGGTAATCTGGGACGGGCTGAAAAAAATCACCACCACAGAAGAAGGCGGCATTGTTTACAACCTAATTCGCTCAAATATATCGGTTATCTCTATTCATACAGCTCTGGATGTGGTGGCCGGCGGAGTAAATGACGGGCTTGCAGAAATTGTTGGTATTAATGATGCAAAGCCAATCGGTTATTACGTTGAAAATCCGGCAGATGATAATTACAAACTCATCGTTTTTGTGCCAATCAAATCAGCTGCGAAAGTTTCAAATGCAGTTTTTGCAGTCGGCGCAGGAGCGATAGGAAATTATGACCGCTGCAGTTTTGAATCAGAGGGAACAGGAAGTTTTCGGCCATTAGAAAATGCAAAACCGGCTATCGGTAAAAAAGGTGAACTGGAAAAAGTGCCGGAAATGAAATTTGAAACAATCGTGCCTGCAAAAAAACTCGAAAGTGTAGTAGCTGCAATGAAAAAAGCTCATCCCTACGAAACGCCCGCATTCGATTGCATAAAACTTCACAACAATCCAAATGAACTGGGCTTGGGAAGAATCGGAAAACTAACTCAGCCAATAAAAGTTAGTCAAATTATTGAAAAAATAAAAAAAAGCACCGGCGCAAAAGCAGTTGGTATAGTTGGAAATGAAAAAAAATTGGTAAAAACGGCAGCTGTTTGTGCCGGCTCGTGCGGAAAAGCGATAAATTCAGTTATCGCAGCAAAAGCTGATTGCTACATAACAGGAGAATTAAAGCATCATCAGGCATTGGCCGCACAGGAAGCTGGACTGACCTGTTTGTGCCTTAGCCACACTGTTTCAGAACGATTTATATTAAAAAGAGTGGCGAGAGAAATTGAAAAACTCGCTAAAAATGTAAAAATCAAGATAAGCAAAAAAGATGCAGACCCGTTTAGGTGGGAAAAAATATGACAGAAGAGCAATCGAATATCGAATATCGAATGACAAATGAAGAAGGATTGGATTCCAGCTTGTGCGGGAATGACAAAGACAAAAACGGAAATGACGAAGAAGCCATAACAACTGAATCGGTAGCCGAAGCCGTTCTATTTGCGAGCGATGAACCCCTAACAGCTGAGCGATTGGCCAACATTACCGAAACCACTGTAAAAGAAATTCGCCAGCATATCCAAAATCTTAACGAAAAATACAAAGCCAATGCAAATTCCTTTAGAATAGAAGAAATTGCCGGCGGCTATCAAATGCTAACGCTTAGCCAATATAATCACTGGCTGAAAAAACTGCTTCGCGTGCGCGGCGATAATAAATTAAGTCCTGCGGCATTGGAAACACTTGCAATAATCGCATATAAACAGCCGGTTATACGAGTTGACGTTGAAGCTATAAGAGGCGTTGCTACCGGAGAAATAATCCGAGCATTAATGTACAAAGGGCTGGTTAAAATTACAGGCCGAGCTGAAGTGCTCGGAAGGCCTATGTTATACGGAACGACAAAAAAATTCCTTGAAGTTTTCGGCTTAAATACGCTGAAAGACCTGCCAAAAGTCGAAGAACTCAAAAAACCGGCCAATTAAACAGCATTGCAAAAAAACCTTTATTCTTTACAACAGCTTTCTGCCCTGTTAAAATTCGCTGGTTTAATAGAGCAAAATATTATATGCCAAACACGATACGATATACAAAATACGGAAAATGACTGGCAAAATTATTATCGATATTGAGAAATGCAAAGGTTGCGGCCTTTGTGTAATGGCGTGTCCTAAGGGCCAGATAGTCATCTCAGAAAAATCAAACAAAAAAGGTTATTTCCCCGCTAAATTCAAAGCAAGCGACAATTGCAGCGGTTGTGCTATGTGCGCAATTATTTGTCCCGATGCGGCAATTAAAGTGTATAAAAATTGCAGTACAACAAAAGCCAACAACGCTCAAACTGCAAATTCAACTAAGGGAAAAGCGTGAGTGAAAAAAAACTTATCTGCGGCAATGAAGCAATGGCTGAAGCGGCTATTATAGCCGGACTCGATGCGTATTTCGGCTATCCAATCACGCCGCAAAATGAAGTTACAGCTTATATGTCGAGACGTATGCCGGAATTGGACAGGGTATTCGTTCAATGCGAAAGCGAACTGGCTGCTGTAAATATGGTATATGGCGCTGTGGCAACAGGCAAAAGAGCGATGACGAGTTCATCAAGCCCGGGTATCAGCTTAATGCAGGAAGGAATAAGCTATCTCGCAGGAGCTGAACTTCCTGCTGTCATAGTTAATGTAATGCGAGGCGGACCGGGACTTGGAAATATCGCTCCATCACAAGCTGATTATTTCCAGGCCACACGAGGCGGCGGACATGGTGATTACAGAACCATTGTTCTCGCACCATCAAGCGTGCAGGAACTCGCAGATTTTATGTCGCTGGCTTTCGATCTCGCTGACCAATATAGAATAACTGTTATGGTTTTGACGGATGGGATTCTCGGGCAAATGATGGAGCCGGTAATACTCGAAAAGAAAAAGCAACGAAAACTTCCGCCAAAAAACTGGGCACTTACAGGTGCAAAAAATAGAAAACAAAATATCGTTCGTTCTCTCTGGCTGGGAGACGGGGTACTGGAGGAGCTGAACCGTAAATTACAGAAAAAATATGACGAGATACAAAAAAAAGAAATCCTCTGCGAAGAATACGAAATTGAAAACGCTGAAATAATTGTGGTTGCCTACGGCATCGCCGCAAGAATCGCAAAAGGCACCGTGGATAAAGCTAAAAAAGAAGGAATTAAAGTCGGGCTAATAAGGCCTATTACACTGTGGCCGTTTCCAGCAGAGCAAATCAGCAGAGCCGCTGAAAAAGCAAAAGCGTTTCTAACAGTGGAGCTTAGCTGCGGCCAAATGGTGGAAGATGTAAGATTGGCTGTTGCAGGAAAAGTACATGTCGAATTTTACGGCAGAAGCGGAGGCGGCGTACCAAGTGATAGCGAAATTATGAAAGAAATAAAACAACTCGCTGCAAAAAGATAAAAAAATGGAAACCGTATTTACACGAACGCCAACATTAAAAGATTGTACCACCCATTACTGCCCCGGCTGCGGACACGGAATAGCACATCGGCTGGTAGCTGAAACAATCGACGAATTGCAAATAGCCCCAAAAACCATCGGCATAGCACCTGTTGGATGCGCTGTGCTGGCTTATGACTATCTCGATGTTGATATGATTGAGGTGGCCCACGGAAGAGCACCAGCTGTGGCAACAGGAATTAAAAGAACAAATTCTGATAAAATAGTTTTTTCCTATCAGGGCGATGGTGATTTGGCAGCAATTGGAACAGCTGAAATAATTCACGCCGCACATCGAGCCGAACAATTAACGGTTATATTTATTAACAACGCAATCTTTGGAATGACTGGCGGACAAATGGCACCAACAACTGTCCTCGGACAAGTAACAGCTACAAGCCCGCAAGGCCGTCAGGCAATCGGCCAGGGCTATCCGCTGCAAATGTCAGAACTTCTCGCAATTCTGCCCGGCACAGTATATGTCGAGCGATGCGCTCTAAGCGGTGTAGCTCAAATTAAAAAAGCTAAAAAAGCAATCAAGCACGCTTTTGAACTGCAAATTGGCGGTGCAAATGGATTATCACTCGTTGAGCTGCTAAGCCCCTGTCCGACATACTGGCGAATGACACCAGTTGAAGCTATGCAGTGGATAGAAAAGGAAATGACAAAAGTTTTCCCCTTGGGCTGTTTGAAAAACGACCAATAGTAAAAAAGAAATCAAAATTAAAACTTGTCCTGAGCGGACATGTCCCGAGCGAAGTCGAGGGAGTCGAAGGATGCAAAACACAAATAAACTTTACGAAGAAATTATAATTGCCGGCTTTGGCGGACAGGGAATAATGCTCGCTGGCAAATTGCTGGCTCAAACGGCAATGAAATCCAAAAAAGAAGTAACATATATGCCTTCTTACGGAGCTGAAGTTCGAGGCGGAACAGCAAATTGTATGGTAGTTATCACCGAAAGAGAAATAGCATCGCCTCTAATTACTCAGCCAAATTCGCTAATCGTGATGAATAAGGCATCGCTGGAAAAATTCACGCCGCGTCTTAAAGACAATGGCTTGCTGATTTACAACAGTTCGTTAATCGATTATGAGCCGCAAGTATCAAAAACAATTAAAGTATTAGCAATACCAGCTGACCAGTTGGCCATTGAACTCGGCAATCATAAAAGTGCTAATATGGTTATCGTAGGTGCCTATCTGCAAATGCGAGGAATTATCAGTCCTGATACAGCAGCTGATTGTCTAACTCAAACAATCGCTAAACGGCACCACAAAATGCTTGAAGTTAATAAAAAAGCCATATACTGCGGAGCCAAATTCGCCAAAGAACAGCCCGTTTAATAAAGCGGTTAGAGCAAATGGCTATGAAAAACGAAGATACTGAAAAATCAGTTTTAGCACGACTAAAAATCAGCCATCCGCCAAAAATCGCTTTACGAATGGCTCCGATGATAGACATAATTTTTCTGCTGCTGATATTCTTTCTCGTAGCGGCAAAATGGCGGCCACAGGAAAACTTTCTCCCATTCCAACTGGCACAGGCACAGGCGAAAAGCTATCAAGCAGTAAAGCCAGAGCCGTTGATAATACATATTTACTCAACCCAGTCAGGTTGCCAGGTTCAAATTGGCAGCGAACAATCAATCCAGATAGAAAGTAAAAATATCGAAGCAGATTTAGCAGCGTTAATTGAAAAATTGCAAAATTGTTTGCTGGCCCAAAAACGGTTAATGGATGACCCTGTAGAAATCATCTGCCAGCCACAGGTAAAATGGGAACACACCGCCAAAATATACAATGTGTTTCTCGGGACGGGATTAACTGACATTACATTTAGAATGACAGAATAATATGTTCGCTAATCGCACATCGCATATCATAAAAGCAGTTGTTCTATTTTTATTTGTCGCCGCAAATTCAGTTTGTGCCGCACCAGCCGCTGACGAAATTAACATCTTAGCTGGAAATTCAAAACAGATAATTGACGAGTTTGCACAGCAAAGTTTTGAGCTGCGAATAAAATATGAATATGACAACAATTCTTTAACAGCTGATGAAAAAAGAAATTTATATCAACTTGCAGAAAACGCCGGCAATCAATTAAAGCTAATCGCAGAAGAACAGCAAAAATTAAAAAAGCAAATTGAAGATTATCAAGGCAGCGATTGGGATGAAAAATACGGCTCGACAAATCTGTGGCGAAATTTATCCACACAGCTTTATAAAACCCAGCTGAATAAATGCCATATCCTTTTTTACCTTGCATTAACCGATAAAGATTCACAAAAAAACAAAGCAAATGAGCTGCTGGCTGAAATAAATGAACTGGAAGCAATCCATAATGTAGCTAATCTGCAATTTATAAAGGCGAAGACACTCGCCCTGCTCGCTAAAAGCCAACCCGGTTACAAGCCATTAGCCGAAAAACAATTTGACTTGATTTTAGCCAGCGACAATTTGCCTGAACCAATTTTCTTTAGAGCAACCTTTGAAAAAATAAAATTAGCTGACAAAACCAAGCTGGAACAATTAGACGAATTAACACAAAAACTCTCACAAAGCAATTGTGCAGATAACCTTGAACTGGCTTTATCGCTGGCATTTCTGCAATTAAAATATGATGACAAAGCTATTGAAAAAACATTTCGCATCTGGCCACAAATAGAAAGCATTCCTGGTTCAATTATATTGGCCGATTTATCGAGCCAGCTTAAAGATGAACAAGCAGCAAATAAAATTCTGCAAACCACAAGTATCTGTAAAGCAGAACTGGCAGCTATGGCCGCCTGGAAAAATGGAGCTGGAAATTATCGCCAAATGCTGGATTATTTTTCAAAAAACAGAAAATTTCAAACTCCACTGATATTATATGTAACAGCTGTTGCCTTTGCTGATTCTGCGCCAAATAAAACAGTTAATCTCCTGCTGGAAACAAGCAAATTGCAGCAATTGCAAAAAAATGAGAAGCTAAATCTAACTCCAGCGGAAATTGCCGAACAAGCAACACAATTGGCTTATAATCTGTTCAATGAAGAAAAAATCAACTGCTCGCTCGCAATTGAAGCGTTTGAAAATTACCGCACAATAGCCAATGGCAAAATCGATGAAAAGCTGGAATACTTTTATACTACAATTCTTAACAGTTGTGGACAAACCGAAAAAGCAGAAAAACTACTTCAAGAAATAGCGGACAGTAATTGCGGAAATTATAACAAAACAGCAAAATTTGAACTTGCAATAAAAGCGAGCAGGCAAAAACAATATGATTCGCCCTGCCAGAAAGCACTGCTGTTAGAACAACTGGCAAATTTAATCACAGACGGCAATGACTGCAAATATACAATTGAAATAATGGAATTTGTTTCCAAAATAGTTGAAACAATCGAGCAAGTGCAGGCAGATTGCACAAATTTTGCTGGCACAATAAAAAATTGCAAAAAATTAGCCGAAATCTACCATAATTGCTGCAACAGCCGGCAATCAAGTTTGATGCTCACTGAAATAAATATTCTAACCGCTCAAGAAAATCAGCAGGAACTATCAAAAATCCAGGAACTGCTTAGTAGTATGGAAGCCCCAAATTCCAGTGAAGTAAACCTTATTCGCTGCAAAGCACGGCTGTCAGCCGAACAAGGTAAGTTCTGCAAAGCAGCCGAACTATGGGCAGAACTTGCTCAAATACATAAAACTGACAGTTATGCAACAAATCAAAGAAGCTGGAAATGGTGGCGAGCAAAATTTTATGAGCTTTTCTACCAGGCCAAATGTCCGCAAACACAGAAAACAGACATCCTGCACACTATAGAAGTTATTGAAAACAGTTACACCAATATTCCGCAGTTATGGCTCGAAAAGCTGGACACATTAAAATCCCAACTTAATCAGGAAAACTAACCAATAAACACAGGCAAATAACTTGCCCAAATGACTTTTCTGAATTACAATGTACCGAAGTATAAGAAGCAATTTAAGACAAAAGCAGGAATTTAATAATGACTAATTCAGATAATAAAAAGAAAGCATTGTGCAGCTTTTGCGGTCGAACAGCGAATCGTCAAACTGACACTTTCATTGAAGGACCAAACAACGTTTTTATTTGCCCTGAATGTATTGAGCTTTGCCACGACATTATCAAGCAAAACCGCAAGTCAATCACTAAACCGGCACTCAAACAGCAGGATATACCGAAACCCAGAGATATAAAAGAATATCTCGACCAATATGTGATAGGCCAGGAACGCGCTAAAAAATATCTTTCGGTAGCCGTACACAATCATTATAAGCGGCTTCTGCATTCAGACAGCAGTAACAACGATGTTGAAATCGACAAATCAAATGTTCTTATGGTTGGCCCAACCGGCTCGGGGAAAACGCTTCTTGCTCGAACGCTCGCAAAATCACTAAAAGTACCGTTTGCAATATGCGATGCGACCACCGTAACCGAAGCTGGATATGTCGGCGAAGATGTTGAGAATTTTTTGCTGCGACTACTGCAAGCGGCTGACTACGATACAGAAACAGCACAACGCGGAATCGTTTACATCGATGAAATAGATAAACTCGGCAAAACAAGCCAGAATGTTTCCATTACGAGAGACGTTTCCGGCGAAGGTGTGCAGCAGGCATTATTAAAAATGCTCGAAGGAACTATTGCCAATCTGCCACCACAAGGCGGAAGAAAACATCCCGAGCAGTCCTACATACAGCTGGATACATCTCAGATACTTTTTATATGCGGCGGAACATTCGTAGGAATAGAAAATATTATCAAAAAACGACTTGGAAAAAAAATGATTGGATTCGGCTCAGAACTATCCGACAAAACCCGTAGCAAAGAAACCAACTACAGCGAAATAATCAAACAAATCATACCAGAAGATATTATAGAATACGGAATGATTCCCGAAATGGTTGGACGAGTTCCGGTTATGACCACTCTTACAGCTCTTGATGAAGAGGCCCTGATAGACATATTAACCAAACCCAAAAATGCCTTGGTTAAACAATATCAGAGATTTTTCGAAATGGAAAATACAGAGCTTGAATTCACACAGGATGCTCTGCATGCCCTGGCAAAAAAAGCTCTTGAGCGTGACACAGGTGCGAGAGCTCTTCGTTCAATCACTGAAGAATTGATGGTTGACCTGATGTACAAGCTGCCAGAAGAGGCCGATGGAACAAAATATATTATCAATAAAGATGTTGTGGAAGGTAAAGCTGAACTTTTTACCACAAAACAAACAGCGAGAAAAGAATCAGCATAAAAATACTATTGCAGCTGACTGCGTTGCTTTTTCAGAACCGCCATCCTGACATCTGTTGCCGTGCTTGCAGCAATGCCGGAAAGAGCATATTGGGCATCACTAAAACAAACATCTTTATCGATACGCAAAGTTACTATTCGCTTGTCAACTGGCAGATTTTCCAATCGCACATCCAGCAGCTTCGCCAGATGTCCAGCTATTTTGCTGTTATCTGAAGTTGAAACATTTTCTGCTCCGACTGCAAAACTAACCCTGCCATCATTTGCTTTCATAACTGTTACCGTAGCAAACTGCGCATTTGGCTGATTGTCATCCAAAGCAAATTCACAATTTTGCGGAACAGAAACAGGAAAGTTTTCAGCATCTATGAACTGGCAAACAACAAGAAAAAATATTATGAGCAAAAAAACAATATCTATAATCGGTGTCATATTGAACGACTGCCAGCTGCTGCGAAATTCAGATGTCTTTATTTGCAACATACCTTCCCTATCTACTTTGACCATTACAGAGACACAGGTTCATCAATCTTATTTGACGATAATGACTTAATCTGGCATTGTTTATTTTTTTGCTGCTCGGCTTGTCTTTTCAAATTATGTTTTATCTCAGCCAAAACTTTTTCCGCTTCGCCAGCTGCCAAGCTAAGAATTGATTCAATACGATTCCTGAATATTCCGTGTATCGCAAGAGCTGGTATTGCAATAAGCAAACCCCAGAAAGTTGTAACAAGCGCAACAGAAATGCCGTCAGCCATATGTGCCGGTTGCGGCTGGCCACCGGCCACAACAATTGCGTTGAACAATTTTATCATTCCAAAAACCGTCCCAAAAAGTCCCACCATCGGCGAAACATTACCTATCAAACTAAGCCATTCAATTCTGCGTAAAAGCTGCTCTGCTTGTTCCTGCAATGAATTAAAAACAGCATTTTGCATCTGCCGCCAATCACCTTTGCAATAATCAACGGCTCTGCAAACAGCTACACTAACAAGGTCATTTGAACCAGCCATCTTTGCAGGCAACAATCTTAAACCAGTATGCTGCACAACTGCAGCCACTTTACGGCTAATGCCGGATGGAACAAGTTTTCCCCTGCTAATCGTAAACCAATACTCAAAAATCAGGTAAACCGTAATAAATGACAACGGCAAAAGAACAAGCCAGACGATTGGTCCACCGGAAATCACGAACTGCTCAAAGAAAGTTTGTGTCCCTGTTTCCTCACGCTTTTGCAGAGACATTGTAAAAATTATCACTGCCAAAACAGCTGCCAATGCAACAATTAGAATGCAGGTTCTCAATAAAAAGTTTTTACGCATTTAATTTTTCCATTTAATAATCACCGCCGGAAACAGAAATAAATTTGCCGCCGGTTTGGCTTGCGAGTATCTCAAGCAATTCACAATCATTGCCCTGCGATTCAAATCCTATAGTATTAATGTTAGTTTCTGGCGTAACACTTTTCAACAAATTCGTAATTCTGTCTGAAAACTGCCGCATACCATCAGAAGTCAATTCAAAGCCATCTGTAAGAAAATATATCGCTTGCGGACTATCTCCGCAAGCATCACGAATCTGCGTAGCCCTTTCAATAGCTGCTACGGCGTTTGTTTTGCCGGATGGTTTAATTGTATCGATAAAATCATACGCAGCAGATTTTGATTTCGGCGTTGCGCGAAGCAACCGGCCGCCGCCAAATTCAAAAAGTTTGCCATTACCAAAAAAAATAATTCCAAAATAATTATCCGGCTGCAATTCATTAATCGACTTTTTAAGTTCCTTTCGCACGCAACCCATCAAACCCTGCATAGAGCCGGAACAATCAACTACATAGCAAATTTTGTGGCAACTTGTACTGCTGCCAAAAAAATCTACACCGCCAAAACACATCACATCATCTGCCAGCGAAAATTCGCTTTGCGATTCAGCCATTTCTTTTAAAACATTCTTGTTCGAGAAATATGGCTTTGCATCCTCAAAAATTTCATCAGCAGGCAATATCTCATCTTGCTTAGCTGCAAGTCGGCTTGCAATCGGTCTTTTTATTTTCGGTTTTGGCACAACAGGAGCGACTTGAAGAAATTTTCTAATCTCAACAACATTAACAGTTGGCGTTTTTTGCTGCGGAGTAAGCATCTCACACTTTGAAAATCTCGCAATTCCAAACACCGCCAGCATAACCAAATGCAGAGCTATTGAAATTACAAGAGCTAACAATCTAACATTGCCACCTCGCCAAGACCAAACCTTCCGTTGGTTCATCAGTTCCGCCTAAAAAGCAATCCGTTACCCTGTCAAACTAAAAACTTATAGTGCAAAATTCAAAAAGTTTTTAATTTTCAACTATGGTTTTGCACTTTTAGCTTTAACTTTTACACTTTCCTATTCCACCACTTCCACTCTTGAAAAACCCGGCATTAACAAATTATAAGCCAGCACCGCATTGCCGTTGTGCAAACGAATACACCCTCGCGAACTCGCCTTGCCAATCTCGTTTGGGTCTTTTGTGCCGTGAATAGCAAAACCATTTCTGCCTACAGCATCGCCTTTTATGCCCTCCAAACCTATCCATCTCGAACCCAATGGATAATCAGGGTCATCGGCATTATATAATTTTCCAGTAACCGGATCAGACCATGTAGGAGCTATTAGTTTTCCATCTTTTTTTACCAGCCAAAGACCGAGCGGAGTCTCCAGACCAATTTGGCCAAGCCCGACAGGAAAACTTTTTATGTAAATATTCTGAAGATACAAATCCATTGTAAAAGTTGAGCGATGAACCCTGGCGTGAAAAGGACCGTTTATTACTTTTATAATTTGGCCGGCTCGCAGTGCTTCGGGGCGGCTAATCGAGTTAATCTCCATCAGGATTTCGTATGGCACATTATAGCGTTTGCCAATATTGGAAAGCAATTCACCCGGCTGAACTTTATAGCTTCCGCAAAGTTTGTCCTCAGGAAATATGGTTTTACTAAATAGCCATTTATTCGCAAGTTCGTAGAGCTGTTTTTTAACCATAGCTCGCTGATGCGGATTTTGACATATTGGCAGAGCATCATTAAAAAAAGTACGTGCTTCTATAATTCTGCTCGGATTTGCATCAATGGCACGCAGGCCATCGGCAATAAGTTCAGCTGCTCTGGAGTTATAGTCAGCTGGCACAATATAATTGTTGGCATCTGTATTTAGAACTTCGGGCTGCTCGACCCATTCGGAGCCATCCGGAGCAGGAGTTGGAGGTTGATTTGCCCTGCCGTCTCTCTCCGCAAAATCATTGGCTGCAATATCTGCGATTTCCACAGTTGCATCCGGCTTTTGACCAGACGAAATGCGGTATATTCCGTATGAAACCGCAGCAATCATTAGTGCAAAAAAAACGTAAACCCAAAATCGATTATTTCTTCTTCTGCCTGTACGGCTGGAACGGTAACGAGCCATTTCGTCTCCCAAATGCAACAGTAAAATTTTAAACGCTTAACATTATTTAGCGTAAATTAAAAATGGATTATTTTTTCATCTGTAACGAGAAAATCTACCTGCTCATCATACTCTGTAACCGGCACGGAGTCAACCAACTGCTCGGCAAAGGCAAAACCGCATTTTGGTGCTTTCAACTGCTTATTTGCCAAAAATCTGTCATAATAGCCGCCGCCGCGACCGAGCCGATTGCCCTGCCCATCAAAACCCAAAGCTGGCACAACTATCAAATCAATGCTCTCAAAAGGTATCTCTATTCCTTTTACTGGATTTCGCAGGCCGGAAACTGCTATAGAAAAATCTTTTTCCAGCGAATCTATCTTAACGGCTTCCATACACTGCTGCTGCCATAATACTTTGGGAGCCGCCACAATTTTTTTGAGCTGCCAAGCCAAAAGTATCGCATCAGTAGTATCTGCTTCGCTTGGCAATGAAAGATACATCATTATTGTCGAGGCATTTTGAAATTCCGGCATCGATATTAAATTTTTACAAGCCCTTTTGCTTTTCTCTTTGCGCAATTCACTTGTGATTTTGAGCAGGCGGTCTTGCAACATCAATCGCAATTCATCTTTTTTCATTTTTATTTTTTTCTACCAATGTTTGCAGTTTTTGCAGGTAATACTTAATGCCCTTTTCCTGCCCGATTTCTTTTGGCTTGTAGTACATCGCCTTGACGGTGTTTGGCAGATATTCCTGCGAAACAAAACCATTTTCAAAATTATGCGGATATTTATATTCGACTCCGCAGCCCATTTGCTTTGCCGCTTTGTAATGGCTGTCTTTGAGATGTTTTGGCACAGAGACAATCGGTTTTGATTTTACATCTTCGGCTGCATTCCAAACCGCCATAGAACAGGCGTTTGATTTTGGCGCACAGGCAATATAAATTGCTGCCTGCGCAAGCGGCAGCTGAGCTTCCGGCAAACCAATAAATTCAGATATTTGAACAGCTGCAGCTGCGAGAACCGTTGCCATCGGGTCAGCATTTCCCACATCTTCAGCTGCGCAAATTGCAATTCGCCTTGCGATAAAACGTGTGTCTTCGCCGCCGGCAAGCATTCGTGCCAGCCAATATACAGTAGCATCAGGGTCGCTGCCTCGCATACTCTTTTGCAATGCGCTCGCTAAATCATAATGCGTATCACCGTCCCTATCATAGACAATTGCCTTTTGCTGAATCGAGCTTTTAGCAATTTGCAAATCGAATTTAATTTTCGCTTCGCCCTGCCGATTAAGCTGTGAGAATACACCAACTTCAAGAGCTGTTAATGCCCTCCTTGCATCGCCATCACTAACAAGAGCCAAAAATTTCAGTGCTTCTTCATCTGCCTCAATATCAAATTTGCCAAGACCGCGTTTTGAATCAGCAACCGCCATCTTCAGCAGTTGCAAAATATCCTCGCTTTCAAGCAGTTCAAAACGAAATATACTGCTGCGGGAAATCAATGGTGAATTAACCGAGAAAAAAGGATTTTCAGTAGTGGCACCTATCAGGATTAAAACTCCCGACTCAACATCATCAAGCAAAACGTCCTGCTGGGCACGGCTGAATCGATGTATCTCGTCAATAAAAAGAACTGTTCGTTCCCTGCTTGCAGCAAGCCGAGTTCTGGCCTGGCCGATTATATTGCGAATATCCTTAACGCTCGCTGACGGCGCATTAAGATAGCAGAATTTTGCCTTAGTATGATTGGCAATTACAGTAGCGAGCGAAGTTTTGCCGGTTCCAGGCGGGCCATAAAAAATTAAACTGCTTAACTTATCCGCCTGCAGCATCCTTGTAAGCAAACTATCAGCTCCGAGAAAATGCCTTTGCCCGACAAATTCATCGAGCTTTCCCGGCCGCATTCTAACAGCAAGCGGTGCCGCAGATGCCATATTAGCATTTTCAGAGCAGCTAAACAAATTTTCATTGGAGTCATTATTACGCATTGTGGTGCATTATACTTTATGAATCTAAATGTGTCGAAAATATATTTTTCGTACTATTTTGGCCGTTTTTATGGCTATTTTTGCATAAAAAAGCTCAAAAAAAGTTTTTTTTATTTGATTTGTGCAAATATACCGATAAACTCCTATAGTTAGTTATGCGTTAGTTTTGCGCTAAAATTGTGTCAAATAACAGCTTTTAAGGAGAATTAGTATGGCAAGAAAAGGAATTTTGTTAGCTACTGTTATGTTGTTGTTTTGCTCAGCAGGCCTGGCTCGTGCAGCCGAGGGTGAACTTGGAGTTGCACTGGACCTAACATATGTGAGCAGCTATATCTGGCGCGGCTTTGATGTTTACGGACCTGGCGGCCACAGTGCCATTCAGCCAAGTATCGACATTGACTTGTACGGAACTGGCTTTGGCTTGAATGTCTGGAGTTCAAGAGCCGTTTCGAGTGGATACGAAAACGCTGAGGAACTGGATATCACCCTGTCCTATGGCAGCAGTCTCTTTGAAGGCGAAACTTATGCTGCGGATTACACAATTGGTTGGGTATATTATAATTACCCTGATGGCCCTACCAAAGACTGGGATATGCAGGAATTTTTCGCAGAGATTTCTCTGCCCGATATTTGCCCTGCGGGTGTCGTTCCGAGTTACACTATAATTTGCATGTGGCCATCCGTAAGCGACTCTCCCAATGTTAGTAACAATGGCGGTTGGTTGCACATCTTTGGCCTTGGATATGACCTGAGCATTCCAGGCATAATTGAAGGAACTACAGAGCAGGTTTTGAATTTATCTGCAAATGCGGTTTACAATGATGGTACTGGTGGTGCAAATGTTGACCATGATTGGTCACATGTAGTATTTGGTGCCTCGACGGCATTCGACCTCACAAAAAATCTTGCTTTCACCCCTGGAATTTACTATCAGGCATCAATGGATGATTCAGTCAATGACGATGATGAAACATGGTGCAGTTTGAGTATGACATACACATTCTAAAACAAACAATTTATTACAAGCTAAAAAAAAGGCCGGTTTTTTACAAACCGGCCTTTTTATTTCACTCTATCAGTTAGAAGCTATACGCTATTTTTTTCCACGTACATACTTGAAGAATTTTTTCCGCAACAGTTCCGTAATTTTTCCCGGCTTGCCGTCACCGATAATACGTTTATCGATTTCAACTATCCCGATAACTTCAGCGGCTGTTCCGGTAAGAAAGAATTCATCACAAATATATAAATCAGCTCTTGTCAGATTTTTTTCAACAACTTCAAATCCTTCCTGTTTCGCCAGTTTAATAACGACATCTCTGGTAACCCCTTCCAGCGCACCAGCTTCAACTGGCGGCGTATAAACACAGGAGTTTTTCACAATGAAAACATTATCAGCAGTCGCCTCAGCTACATATCCTTCGTGGTTATACATAATCGCTTCCGGAACATCATTGTCCACCGCTTCAATTTTAGCGAGAATGTTATTCAAGTAATTTAAGCTCTTAACCTGTGGCGGCACAGCAAGCGGATGATTGCGAACCGTCGTAGCACTGATTACCTTAATGCCTTTTTCATAAAGTTCTTCAGGATAAAGTTGAATACTATCAGCTATAATAATTAATCTGCCCTCTTTACAAACGAAAGGATTCAGTCCCAGAGTTCCTACTCCACGAGTAACAACCAGCCGAATATAGCCGTCAGAAATAGCGTTAACTTCAACTGTTTTTTCAATTGCCTTTACGAGTTCATCTTTATCCATCGGTATATCAAGACGAATTACCTTTGCTGATTCATAAAGACGTTTTATGTGAGCGGTTAGTTCAAATATTTTGCCATTATAAACACGAATACCCTCAAAAACGCCATCACCGTAAAGCAGCCCGTGGTCAAAAACGCTTATTTTAGCATCTTCATGGTCAACCAGTTTGTCATCAAGCCAAATTTTCAGAGCCATAAATACTTCCTTTAGTACATAATTGGCACATAGCTAATCCGAATACTAACTGCTATATGCTAATTTTCCCATCTACCAGCGTTATTATTCTTCCGGCTCTTTGTGCGATTCTCTCATCATGAGTTACCATAACAATCGTCTGACCGGCTTTATTGAGCGTTTCAAAGACCTTCAGGATACCATTTCCTGTCTCTGAGTCAAGATTTCCTGTCGGCTCATCCGCCAAAAGTAATTCCGGCCCATTCATCAATGCCCTTGCAATCGCCACTCTTTGGCGTTCACCGCCGGACAATTGATACGGCTTATGGCCGATTCTATCAGCCAAGCCCATTTGATTTAACAGCTCTTTTGCCCTGTTTTTTGCCGTTTTTCGGCTAAAAAGCCAACCGAACACGCTTTTTTGAGCCATTGCCGGAATAAGAACATTTTCCAATACAGTTAATTCGTCCAACAAATGATAAAACTGAAAAACAAATCCTATAGTTTTATTACGAAATTTGTTTAATTTACGCATCTTTAATTTGGCAAGATTTTGTCCTGCAAAACGAACTTCGCCTTTATCTGGCTTGTCGAGCGTACCCAATATATGCAAAAGCGTACTTTTCCCACTGCCCGAAGCACCAACTATTGCGATAAATTCGCCTTTGTTAATAGCGAGGTCAACACCCTCTAATACATCAACATTGGCTTTACCGAGATGGTAAGTTTTATAAAGTTCTGTAGCTTGTAATATAAAATTTTCTTTGTTCATAACTGACTAACCTGAAGAATCTCAACTGGTTTTCGTTTTGCTGCCTGCCAACCCGGCAAAACAGCTCCAATAAGACAAGCCAAAATCGCTGAACTAATAATCACAGCAAGCAAGTCAACTTCAATCTGATTTGGAATACTGCCTATAGCATAAATTGTTCTATCCCACAACTGGAATTGGAAATGTTCAAACAGCCAATCCTCTATCGAATTTATTTTCAACAGGAACAGCCAGCCGGCAAACGAGCCGAGCGCAGAACCAAGTAACCCTACGAGGATAGCAAAATTTGAAAACAAATTTACAATACCGCCAACCGAAACACCAACACTTTTCAAGATTCCTATATCTTTGCTTTTATGACTGGTAATCATATAAAAAACGACAAACACTATGAAAACAGTCGTAATCCCAACAAGTGCAAACATTATTGTCAGCATTGTCTGTTCTTTTTCCATCGCTGCAATAAATGAACGCCTGGAATCCTTCCAGCTTTTAACGCTGACTGCATCCAACAGCGTAGCTTGTTTTTGGCCTTGTTGTGCTTTTTTGAATTTATCCCAGAGTACAGCAACTTTTTCACATCCATCTTCGAGTTTAACATTCGACTTAAATTTTATATGAATTGCATTTGCTCTTTTAGTGAGGCCGGCCATTCCGCAGAGCAGTTGTGCCTGTTCAAATGGCAGATAAATGACCGAATTATCTGCACTCGCTAAAGCACTGCGAGAATTATCGCTGTAGTAAAATGTTTTCGTATTGACCAGCCCTGTTCCAGCTTTTGACAAAGCTCCTTTTGCGGTCAGCGGAAAACAGCTTACCACCAATGCCTTCTGCAAAATAAATTCCCTTTGATTGTACTGGCCCTTTGCGTTGCGGGTTAAAACAAGGTCAATTCCGAGAACGCAGCCCGGAAGATTCGGCTCATAGTCCGGCTCAAACGTTTTGGATGTGTTATTTTTATGATAATATAAACTCTTTCCAAAACCGGTAGCCGAGCTATGGCGAACAGGGTCAATGCCTGTAATTTCCACACCGCTGTTTCTACTGGAGCCGGCTAAGCTAACCAGTGCATAGCTTTTTATCACAGGTGAAACAGCAGCAATAAAATTTTCTTTATCCAGTATCTCCACAAAATCTTCGTAGTAAGCAAAGCCGACCAGCGATTCGCTCTGAACCACGCAATCGCCTG
>JAGLSG010000018.1 GCA_023135865.1 Planctomycetota bacterium
GCAAACACGGCAGAAACTAAAACTAATTTCAATACGAAAAAAATATCGCTATGGAGTCGCCGACGCTCAATAGCTATGGCGAACGAACGAGGAGCAATAAAATATGCCGACAGGAACATCGAAACTAACAGAAGCACTAACCCCGCGCCAGTTGCAATTATTGAAAATAATAAACAACTTCAAGCAGAGCCAATATTATTCCCCGACGATTGCCGAATTAGCATTCGAACTATCCGTAAGCCGAAGCACCACATTCGAACACATCGCCCAGCTGCGAAAAAAAGAACTTCTTCTCGCATCCCCGGGCAGGGCTCGCTCTTTGGAACTGACTTCAAAAGCGCAAAAACTGCTTAAGCAACTCAATTGTAAAGCCGCCATTGAAACCGATAATTATTTCTGCGAAAATCCGCAAGAAGGCATACCGCTGGTAGGTAAAGTAGCAGCTGGTCTGCCAATAGAAGCAATCGAAGATAAAAGCAGTTTGAGTTTGACTTCTCATTTCGCCAGCCAAAACGAAGATACATTCGCACTGGAAGTTGCCGGCGACAGTATGGTCGATGACGATATTCAAAATGGCGACTATGTGATTTGCCGCCGCAGTTCAACAGCAAATAATGGTCAATTGGTAATAGCCCTGTTAGACGACCAAGAGGCAACGCTAAAAAGATTTTACAGGGAAAAAAATCGAGTTCGACTTCAGCCGGCTAATGATAATTATCAGCCAATTTATTCGGACAATTGCAGAATTGAAGCTATTGTAATCGGCCTGGTAAGAAAATTCTAAGAAAACCGATTTAAAAATACAAATCCTAAGAGGCCAGATGGCTTCTCGCAGATGAATCCTGCTTTAAAAATTTCAGCCATTTCTCCCACGCCCTTTTATAGGTTTCGCCGGAAATTAAAAAACCATCGTTGTGGGTGCCGGAAATTTCGATAAATTCCTTGGGCTCATTGGCAGCTTCATAAAGCTCCAGGCCAAATTCAAACGGCACAAGTTCATCGTTACGGCTGTGGACAATCATTACAGGACAATTTACTTTTTTGATGTAATCGATTGTTCTGTAACCAAATCTTGCAAACCATCTGACGGGCATATAGGAATAAAATTTTCTGCCAATGTCAATATACGATGTGAAAGAACTCTCAAGCACCAATGCTTTCGCCGAGACATTGCCAGCGAGATAAGCTGCGATACTTCCGCCAAGCGACCGGCCGAAAATAATAATTTTATCAGATGATATTTTCTTTTCTCTCGTCAGCCAATCATAGGCCGCAGCGGCATCGAGATAAGTTCCTTCTTCGCATGGCTTACCCTCGCTGTTACCATAACCGCGATAATCAAAAACAAAACAATTGAGACCAAGATTGTAAAAAAAGTTTATGCTGTCAAGGCAGTGCATCATATTGCCGCCATTACCGTGACAAAATAAAATAGTAAGTTCCGCATTTTCAGCGGGAACATACCAGCCGGTCAGTTTTAAGTCGTCAGCAGTTTCAAAGTCAACCTGCTCAAAATCCAGACCCAACTCACCCGGCGTATAAGGCACTTCCCCAACGGGACTATACAAAAACGACGGCTGCATAAAGTAGAGTATCAGACCCAAGCCCGAATAAGCGATAAATAATACTGTAATAATAGATATAAGCACTGCTCTTATCCCATTAGTTTTATACCGATGTATCAAATCCACAACCCAAAAACTGACCAGAAATATAAACAATATGAATTTGAACATCAATTTTATTCTCACGACTTTACATTAGTCATATTTTAATTTGCTCAGCACCATAAAACAAGCTACAATTTCGCTATATGATTAAAAGAAGAAAAACCAGAATTGTCAATGTTGGCGGTGTAAAAATCGGCTCAAGCTGCCCTGTCGTCATTCAATCAATGACAAAGGTAGCAACCGTTGATGTTGCCCGATGCGTAAGGCAGGTAAATCAACTCGCCAAAGCCGGATGCCAACTAATTAGAATCGCCGTACCAACAAGGGCTGATACAATCGCCTTTGCGAAAATCGTTCAAAAAGTTTCTGTTCCGCTGATAGCTGACATTCACTTTAGCCCCAGCCGTGCAATCGAAGCAATCCAAGCTGGTGCTGCGAAAATCCGGCTGAATCCAGGCAATATAAAAAATCATAAAGATATTCTGCGAATAATAGATGCAGCTAAAATGCACAAAACGGCTATCCGAATCGGCGTAAACGAAGCGAGCATAAGAGACCTTAAAAATCAGGATATTCCGCTAAAAAAACGAACAGCTTTAATGCTGAAAGAAATGAAAAAATACGTCAGCTTTTTTGAGAAGCATAATTTTACGCAACTCGTACTAAGCGCCAAAAGCAGTGATTGCTTGCGAACAATCGAAATCAATCGCAGTATCGCAGAAAATTTTGATTATCCAATTCATATCGGCCTAACTCACGCCGGCCTGACTGATGATGCACAAATTCCATCAGCTGTGGCGATTGGAACATTACTCGCAGAAGGAATAGGCGACACGATAAGAGTCAGCATCGCGGGCAACCCCATAGTTGAAGCTGAAATTGCAAAACAGATTTTAGTCAGCATAGGTTTGCAGAAATCAAATAAGCCGGAACTAACCGTTTGTCCGACGTGCGGCAGATGCCAGATTGATGTGGTTAAACTTGCTGGAAAAATAAAAAAAGCTCTAAGGGGAATTGATAAACCGCTGCGTGTTGCGGTGATGGGTTGCGTGGTCAATGGCCCCGGAGAAGCGGCTGACGCTGATATAGCTGTATGTGCCGCGAAAAACAAGGGCTACATCTACAGAAACGGTAAAAAAATATCGACAATACCGGAAAATAAAATCATTCCGGCATTGATAGAAGAAATAAAAAACAATCAATAATCCATCAGCAATAAATTATTGGTCTTTCTGAGAAAAGCCCTCAAATTTACCGAATATCATTTTGCCAGCTGACGTTTGCAGTGAACTTGTTATGCTGATAACTATGTCTCGGCCAATTTTATTGCGAGCTCCTTCAACGACAACCATTGTGCCATCGTCAAGGTAGCCGATGCCCTGCTCTGCTTCTTCGCCCGGCTTTATAATCTTGATTCTCATAGCTTCACCTGGCAAAGCAATCGTCTTTAGTGAATTGGCTAAATCGTTCACATTTATTACATCAACGCGATGCACCTGTGCAACTTTGCTGAGATTGTAATCGGTTGTTACAAGCCGTCCATTATATTCCTTGGTGAAGATTACAAGCTTCTGGTCAACACCCTTAACCGCTCCAACTTCAGGCGAACTGGTCTCATCAATATCCACATCAATAACAGGATTAGTTCTCATATCGTTAAGTATGTCAAGCCCTCTTCTGCCGCGATTTCTTTTTAACTTGTCAGCTGAATCGGATATTAGTTGTAATTCGTCCAGCACAAAACGCGGAACAATCAGCGGAGCATCGAATAATCTGCTCTGGCACAAATCCGAAATGCGGCCATCAATAATTGCCGAAGTATCCAGAACCAAAGGACGAAAGCCCTTGGTCTGCTTGGCAAATTCAACATAGGGCACAACAAAACGTACATCATCTTTGGTACGCATCACAACACTGATGGTAAGATAACAAATACATATTCCGAGCATCCACTTGATTGCTTCTATCGCTGTCTCACTAAGACCCATTTTGTAAATATCATTCACCAAATCCAAAACCGGCACCAGTGCCCAGCTGACAAAGATACCAACCAGCAAACCGAAGAAAACTCCGGCAAGTGCAGCAAGAGATTTTTTCGGCGTACAAACATCGATAAAAATAGCAAATAAAGCCATCCCCAGGCCACCCCAGAGAATTTTATAAAAATCGGTTCTGTCAACTTCAGCAGAAATTGCGGGCGAACTTATATTCACAAATATGACAGCCAAAATAACGACAATAAAAATAGCCCTGAAAACATGAAGTAACATCTTATGAACCTCCCAAAATATTATATCATTACGTACTTATATGATTACCAAAACTATACACTACACATAGAGCATTATCAATAATTATATTATTCCTGTCTCTCCGGCTTGGAAGCAAAAAACAGAGTAATTTCGATATTATTTTCTAAAAATAAATTGAGGCAGTTTACGGAAATTTTTACAGATAAGCGTTCCAAAGCCGCCTATGCCATTTCTTCGCATAGCGACAATATCCTCATACGACTTTCTCAATACGTTAAAAATGCTTTTATTGCTTTTGCCGCCCACCCTCATTTTCACAAAAACTTTTGGCAGATAGGCAATGTCAATTTTAAGTTTTCCAAGAATCCGCATCATAAAATCATAATCAGCTGCAATTTTGAAAGATGTATCAAAATAACTTCCATCTTCAAGCGTTGCCTTTTGATAAACGCTGCGCTTCAAATAAAGGGCAGGGTGCGGCGGCATCCAGCCATTACGAATACTTAAACGCTCAAATTTACCGCTTCGCCAGTAGCGAATAATCTTTGTTATATCACTCTTTGCTACATATTCAATATCGCCATAAACACCATCTGCTTGTGTTTTATTGAAACAGTTTGCAATATCAGATATTATTCCGGCCCCTGCGAGCAAGTCATCAGCATTGACAAAACCAAGCACTTCCCCAGTAGCCAAATTCACACCTTTATTAAGGGCATCATAAAATCCTTCATCCGGCTCAGATATAAACCTGTTTATTTTGTCGCCATAGGATTTGACAAACTCAACTTGTTTCTACCAACAAGGCACTTTTGTAAATCTCTTCCAGGTAAGCATCCAAGACCATGTTCTCATCGAATTCGGCCTCGGCTTTTTGCCGGCCTGCTTTTCCCATTTCCCTAAGCTTTTGTGAAGGAGTATTTATCAGTTTGACAATATACCCCTCTAAAGAATCGTAATCATCTACATTGATAAGGTATCCGTTGTGGCTATGGTCAACTGTGTTTCTGCATCCTTTCCAGTCGGTTGTTATTATGGGCTTTTCACAGGCCATTGCTTCAAGAAGAGTGCGTGGGACACCCTCGTTATACTTTGAAGGCAAAACAACTACATCGATCTGCTGCAGCACCTTTGTTACATCATCAGATGGCGGCAGGTACTTAATAATTCCCTTTTTATGCAGTGCTAAGATACGCTCTAAAAGCCTTTTTGACTCTTCTCTGCTTTTATCGACTATCCCCATAATCCAAAATTCTGCGTCATGTTTTTGTTTGAGAGCAATATTTTCAGCTGCCTGAAGAAACAGATCATATCCTTTTTTAGGAACTAATCGGCCAAACATAAAAAATCTAAGCGGTTTATTGACAATGTAGGATGATGCAGGACGGAAAGTTTTGAGATCCACACCAGAACCTGGAATTCGTTTACAGATACCTTCCGCTAACAACCCCTGCTGCAAAATAGTTTGCATGTCTTCATTATTTTGAAAGAAAACCAGCTTTGCTTTTTTCAGAGCAAACTTATATAAACGACATATCACATAATTAAGGAATCCTTTCTTTTCGAACAGTTCACCAAGTCCGGATATATTTGCTATCTGCTTAAATTTTAGCAGACGACAACATAAACCTGTATAAAGATTGCATTTTACAGTAAAGGTCAATGCAACATCTGGCTGAATTGTTTTAAGAATACGGAAAAGTTTGACGCATGAGACAATTTCACGAAATGGATTTTTGCCGCGCTGAATAAGTGTCAATGGATAATACTTAACTCCCAGTTGAACTATATTATTAACATAATCATCCGGCGGGGCAATAATAAATATTTGATGATCGGCTTTTAGAAGTGTCAGAATCAGATTCTTGCGGAAATTGAATATATACCATGATGTATTGGCAAATATGACGATTTTCATTTTAATACGTTTTTCCCGCTGATGGTATTTCATTACGCTGGATGCAGGATTACATCAAATTCGGAAGTCATCAACTCCTCATCTGATAGACATTTGAATTCATTGGACAAATTTTTTCTGGAGATTGGCAATTTAGACCAATGTGTTAGTCGAACTATTTCCGGGTTAAATCCCGCCTGTTTAATTAATTCCAACATCTTGTTGCGTCTGATTCTGTTTGTATAAAAACCTGAGCGAACGAAAAAGTTAGATTCCCATATCTTTTCGGGGAATCTAAGATTATTTAAGTTGCCTCCCAAGTGGTCCTTCATATCTATCGAGTGTGAGCAGATGCCGTCATCTTTTATTATTCGGCGTATTTGTTTTAAAGTTTCTAAAAAGTCCTGCTTTCTTACGTGTTCAAGAACTGCCTGTGAAAAAACAAAATCTACCGATCTATCAGGTAAGGCACGCAGAGTTTCCAGGCCATTAGTTCCGTAGTGTGTATTACATAAGGAGAGAAGTTCGTCCAATGTTTTGGTGTTTTCTATGTCCAGGGTGAGCATTGTCTTTTCGGAGACAAATTTAGCCATCTTTCGATATGCTTCTAAATCAAATGTGGCATAAGAAGATGTATCGACAAGATAACATTTTCGAGCCCCAAAGGCCTTCGCTACGATAGCTGTGAATAGAGAATCACCAGGCCCCAATTCCAATACGGTATAGTTCTTTAAATTTACATGCGAGCTAATGCCGTCATAATGGTGTTTGAAAACGTCATAAGCATATCTTGGCTGTTTCATATGACCATGTTTGAAAAAACCGATCCTACTCCAAATTCTGTACCGAAGCGGTATTCTGGAAAGAATCATTTTAATAATGATTTTACACCACCATGGCACCTTGCCTTTTATATCGGATAAATACTTTCTATTCAATCTCTGATGGCCTCAATTACACCCTATACCTTGAATTTGTGAACAAGCTGCTTTGACACATGCGTGTGATTGCCAGAGTTTCTCTTCTTTATTCCATAGGATTCCAATTTTGGTCTTGATCAAATCATCTATAGATTCTTCTATGTCCCTGCACATTTTGTGCAGACAGTATTTTTCTTCAGCAATTTTCCTGCTTTGGTCGCCCATTGCTATTGTCAAATCAGGATTTTCAATCAGATACGATATTCTGGTCGCAAGTTCACAAGGATATTTAGGCGGGACAAGAAATCCATTTTGGCCATCGAAGACAGATTCCGGGATTCCACCTACGTTTGAAGCGAGAACCGGCAATCCGCAAGCCATAGCTTCTACAATGGTTATACACAAGCCTTCCCACATGGACGGCTGGACGTAGATGTCCCATTTTGAAAGAAGATCAGGTATATCATATCGCAAGCCTAGCAAATCGACCGTATCTTCCAATTGCAATTTTTTGATCAGGTTTTTCAGGTTTTCGAACTCGGGGCCATCTCCAACAATTGAAAATTTTACATTGGCATTTTTTTCTGAAACCAATTTTGCCGCTTCTATCAGGTAAGCGAATCCTTTTTGCTTTGTTAACATCCCAACTGTTCCAACTGTTACAGCGGGACTTTTTTTTCGCTTAGGACAACTATATTGAGCCAAATCAATCCCGCCAATAGGTATGGTCTCGACCAAATTTTCATTTGGACACAATTGCTTTATTACTTGTGTTCTTACTTTTTCTGAGTCGCAGAAAATCCTATCTGATAAGGAAATAGTGGCCCGGTTTAGCCGCCTTCTCAAAGCAGAGCCTAAATTCTCGTTATGCTCCCAATTTATAATAATTGGGGTTTTGGCAAGAGCACCTGTGATGCGTCCAAGAATTGTGGAATGGAAAAGTGAACATATAAGGACATCAGGCACAAATTCTTTAATAAATTTGTATAGCTTGTAAGCAACCATGATGTCGTATTTACTGGTTGCGTTTAGTTTAATTATGTCAATCCCTGTTTTTTCTAATTCCGGCAGTATTTTTTCAGTTCGATTTTGCAGGGAAACGGCGGTGATATCATATTTGTTTTTATCCAATCCCGAAAGGATACGAACCATGGCTTTTTCCGCACCACCCATAACGAATGAATTGATTAAATATAGCAGCCGAACTTTTTTTCGCATACCGTTCTCTCAACAAGTTATATTGCTATCTGTTGCTCTTTCGATTTTTGCTCAACAACGGTGAAAACTGCTATCAAAATCCACAAAAACGGATTGAATATAGTTGATGAAATGGTAAAGTTAAAGACGCTGGCCAAAAAACCGACCAGAAACCAGTATTTCATTGCAATTCTGGATTTTAAAATTCTTACTGCAGATAAAAGTAAAAATGCAACAAAAGAACCTGTTGCTATAAGGCCTGCTTCCAGTGCCAGGAATAAATACCAATCATGGCTACTGCCCTCACCTTTGCTGGATAAATATCCAATTCCTTTACCAAAAAAAGGATTATCAAAAATATTATCAATAGCATATTCCCAGTGAGCCACTCTGATTTCAGCAGAACTGGAACTTTCCTGTAGGGTAACCTTATCAATGATTGGATTGAGGGAATACTTGACAGATTCAAAATGCTGGACAACTAAAAAGATAGTTAATGATAATGTCGCTAAGACAATCAGTGTTCTCCGAGCGGATCGGTGATTTTTTGCAAACGGTTGACATGATCGCAAGGCTTTCGTCAGTGTCCTTGTCTGGGAATTTGTATTCCAGCCAGAAGAGCTTTGAGAGATATATATTTTTCTTGTATTGGTTATATAGCAAAACCTTATAGCTAATACAATAATAACACTGAAAGGCATAAAGGCAAAGCCTGCGGCGGAACGAGTGCAAATCCATGCTACAATTAAAAGACCTGTTAAGAAGAACTTTAAAAACTCAGACATGAATTTGTAATTCCATAATTTCCACAATTCCCATAATGCCAAAATTCCAAGCGTATTGAAATAAAAGGCTAATGTGCCCGGTTCATTCGCAAAGCCGTACGCACGAGAAATAACACCATGGTATGTCTGTGTTGCAGTTATAGTACCCGGCAAAAACTCCCTGATTGCTATGCCTGTCAAAAAGTGCAGTGCCACATCGAAAACTGCGAAACCGGCTACGAACAAAACTGCGATGGTATTCACATTGAGTAATTTGTTTACGGATGTTTTTTTGTATAATAAATATTTTAGCGCAAAGTATCCGATACCGAAAACATAGAAATAAGCAATCAAGTAATTGAACGTTTTTTCATTTGGATTTAACATGCCGGATATCCCAACTGCCATGATGCCGATCCAGATGAATATATCTTCGAAATGATATATGCCTTTAGGAAACCTTCTATCTGTCAAAATGTGAGGTGTTGAGAGTATAAAAGCAGTTAGCAATAATATCACGTGGACTGGGAACCATGGGCTGAGAGTAAATGTCCCGCCCCAGCTTACAACAAAAATATAAAGATATAACAGAAGTGATATCATTTGATTTTGTTCTTTCGTTTAGTATCGCCCAGTAAAGCAGCTTAACAGCTTATACTTGCCCCACAGATAAATATACATTAAACGCCGGTAGATTTTATTGATTCTGTCAATCTCGTGCTTTTTTAGAATAATAAATGTTTCTGGCGTGATAGTGCCATCGGTGGAAGTAATACTTTTATCGTGCACCCTGAAAAATGTTAAGGGATAATTGATGTATTTTAGTGTACCATTTTTCAAACACCTCAATATGAAATCGTAATCTGATGCATAACGATAACGGGTATCATATAATCCAACTTTTTCAATGAGCTGGCGTTTGACAAAAAGTGTTGAATGGGGGACAAAAGTCCCTTTGCCTGAGATAAGGTACTGTCGGTAATTGACCTGAAAAAGTCTTTTGTAGCGAGTGTGACTCTCGTACAACCTGACGAGATTACCATAAATACCGTCGATGCCAGGATTTCCTTGTAAATGGTTGATTACCTGTTCAATTACATCCGTACCAGCGTATTTGTCATCGGAATTCAGGACGGCAATTATGTCTCCTCTTGAATGTTTGACTCCGCTATTGATGGCTTCGTACATGCTGTTGTCAGGTCGGCTGATCCAATAGTCAATTTTGTCATCATATTTTTTAATTATATCTAATGTCCCGTCAGTTGAACCACCATCGACTATGATATATTCAATGTTTTCGTATGTTTGGCTGATTACACTTTGAATTGCTTCTTCGAGGTAATCTTTGCGGTTTAGAGTTGCTGTGATTATAGTCACCAGGGCGTTGTCGCCGCTATTTTTTTTATAGACGCCTCTAAGCCGTAATCCTCCTTCAGCGACATGTTGAATTGTACTACTATTTTCCATTATCAATGATTTGCCTATAAACCTTAAGTAGATTTTGTTTATAATGATCCCATGTTAAGGTATTAACGATTTTTTCTCGTGCTTTGGTACCCACCTGATGACAGAGTTCTCTATTTCGATAAAGACATAGGATTTTTTCAGCTAAAGCATCTTCATCTTTTATGGGAACAAAAAACCCGTCATCTCCATCAGAAATAGTAGAACCACAATTTGGGGTAACAATACATGCAAGGCCGCAGGCCATTGCTTCGCCAACTACACGAGCTGAACCCTCAGCCAACGATGGCAAAACAAATACAGATGTCTGAGCCATCAACACAGATAACTCGTTATGCGGAACAAAGGGGATATAATCATATAGGCCGTTGTAAGAATCGAATTCTTTCGGCAGATCGGACGATCTTTTGCCAATCACAATCAATTTTGCCTTTGGAAGCCCAAGCTTTTTAAATGCTTTGAGAAGATAGATGATCCCTTTGTTTATATTAACTGAACCTACATATAATATAGTAAAATTGGTATTCTTGTTTTCATTAGAAGGCTTAAATGCATTAACGTCTACTCCGGTATATACAACTCGTATTTTATCAGGGTATTTGACATTGGGTCTTATGGTATCGGCGCAAAAATCTGAATTTGTTAAAATATAATCTGCGTTTTCCAGATCCCACTGCATTTCCTTTGCCGGGTCTACATAGGTGCGGTACTTTTTTCGCACTTCCCACTTATCATACTCTTGTTCTAAGATTTTATTGGCGAACTTTGGGTGTGCTGCAGATTGCTCTAATAATATTTTGATTCCCATCTTCCCTGCATACGAGATGATTGCCCGTGAATAGCCGGAACGTGAATGGATTAATTTAACTTCAGGCCGAATATATTTTTTAGTTCGTTTGCCATAATATATAGATTCCCACTTTTCCAGGCGAAAACGCAAATTGTCATTCACTCCTCTTTGATTTATATATGTTCTCAACTTTGAGACGAGGCTTATGGTCGGCAGTGAAATGACCTTTCGATCGTTTATCTGGCTATCACGGCAAAGAAGTAACCGTTTAAAGAATTTTATTTTGGTGATCTTCGCTAAGAATTTTATAATTGGGAGCCATTTTTTTTTCAGGTAAACAGCGGTAATCATAGTATGTAAAAAGCCGGCGTCCTGAGCTGCTATGGCAGCATAATATAAATGCAGCTTACTACGTCCTGTTGAAACTAATAGGCTATCTTTGTATTTCATTTGCCGGTCTTATTTAGTGGCTTGGTATAGTTGTTTTATCTGGCAAACAGCTTTTTCAGCAGCACTGCCCAGATTAAAAACATATTCCTTTTGGAACTTCTGTATCTGTTGTACATAATGATTCTTTTCGAGAGTTTTTTTTATCTGCTGTTCAAGTGTTTGTGGGTTTTCCACAATTGAACCTATCGTGCCTCTATAGTATATCTCAGGTAGTTGTTTATATTTATCAGTATTACCGCTTCTCAAATCTTCAAGAGGAATTTTTAACTTATTACCCAGGAATAGTATAGGCCTGCCGGTAACAAGGACAAATTCAAAACCTAACCCAGAAGTATCCGTTAGAAAACAATCAGTGATTTCAAAATATTTGCCAAGGTTGTCATCTCTCCCATTAATAAATACAAGCTCGTTGTACTGTTTTTGGTATTGTTTAACCTGCTTATACCAATCAATTGAACCTGAATGGGCATAATTGTACTTATGATACAAGAATGGGTGAAGCTTTACTATCAGTCTGTAATTATTCTGTTTACATATTTGAACAATAACTGGCAGAAAATCGAAAATCGATGAGATTTCACGATGGTATGTCGGGCCATAAAATAGTGTAATAGGTTTTTCATCATGACTGTTATAATTACAATTTGAAGAGAAGTATTTGTCAATCTTGGGATAGCCGGTTTGGAACAATTTCTTTTTTTCTGCTATTGGAGTGAATTTACCCTCAGTGCATTGAAACCACTGATACTTAGTAACCATGAATAAGGCATCAAAGTTGTCTATAATATCTCTCTGCCAGCTTCCCCCGAATGAAGCTGGGGCATGAAAAAGCTGTATTCTTGTCGTTTTAAAAAGATTTTTGAATTTAGAACTGCCTGCACATAATACAAGCTTATCATCCAAAACATCCGCATAGACTCGAGGCAATCCTTTTTTAAAAATGGTCATACTATATCGTCGCGGGGCATAAAAATGAAAGAAAAACAACACCTTCAAGTTACTGTCATTAAGTTTGTAAAATAAAGGCAAAAACGAATCGCTATATTCGCCGTTACCCCAAGCAAAACATATTATCTTTTGCTTTCTCAACATGCAACACAAATACCTTGGAAGATATATAACAATAGCCAGGATATCTATGAAAACAAAAAAACAATAACTTGGCTGAGCTCTTAGTTTATTAACAGTTGCGAGTACTAATTTGCGAATATTCATATGTATCTATCAAATATTTTTTTTATTGACGGCTCCATCATCTCGCGTTGTTAACCAATCTTTTCGTGGGGTTCGCCAGTCTTCCCCGTAGCGAAAAGCAAGATATTCTTCGGCTTTTTCGGGAATATTGAACTCCATTCCTAAAAAGTCCGTCGTTGACAGTTCAGATATATAATGCTTTGGGACTACCCATGGAACGGCTTTGGTTCCGGCCTTGTCATAAATAGTAATTAATAGTGCAGCCAATCTTTTTCTTAGAAATGCCGGAAGTATGCGGCTGATCATTACAAGGATGCTTCTGATAAATTCCTTCTGACTTTTAAAGGGATTAATTTTATAATAATAAGGCGATAAAAGAGTTTTGTGAAACATATACGACAAGACCCCAATAATATTATTGGGGTCATACCTTGATACAATGGCATTATTTCCATCCAGGTGATACGAATTAATATCAGCAAAGCTTTCATCGCTGTTTTTTACTGTCATACAGTCCTCGGTCACCCAAACCCGAAAACCTTTTTCAATAAATGCCTCAGCGACAGAGTTTTTAATATTCTTTGGGAATTGGTCTTGCCATACCCCAAAATCAATGTCTTTCTCCCATGGGATAAAGGCTCCGTCCCTTATGGCCCCTAACAAGGTTCCGCATTCCAGCCAGAACTTTATATTGTGCTCGTCCAATACATTCTTTACTCCTCTCAAAAGCTCCATGAGTTCTTTTTGCTTATTCATAATCTATTTCCTAAAAAATTATTTTTGAGCTATTACGAAAATATGGTCTTTACACGGAAACGCTGTTCCGCCGCCGCTTTTACTCATTAAACCCATAATGTATTTATAGGCTTTAGGTGAAACGGAAAAAGCCATGCTTTTACACAATTGCTGCCCGTATTCGAGCAAGTTGAGATCACCAATGCTTTTATGACGGACTCTTTCAGCGGTTATTCCGTCAAAACCAGCATCGCCCAATATCCGCCTGATGCAGCCAATATCAAAAAAGTTGAAATGTCCCAGGCCGCAGACATACCACCAATTATTCGGAGATCTCAATCTTGCGCCGAAAGAGGAAACATCACCCGTTTCTATGAAGAGGTAGCCTCCAGGTTTTAAAGCGGTATAGATTTTTTTTAGTGCATTGCTTACGTCATATAAATGTTCGAAGACATCCCATGCTGTTATGAAATCGAAACAATTATCGGGAAACTGAACTTCTTCGATCAATCCCTTATAGAAACTTTCGCTGACAACGGCCTCGTGGCCGAGGTATGCAGTATCAGAATAGTCCGCACCAGAGGTTTTAAAACCGGCCGCTCGGGCTAATTTTAGAAAATCTCCTGTGTGGCAGCCAATATCCAAAAGATGTGAGTTTTCTTTTTTACACATCTGCCTTATTATTTCAACTTTGCGGGTAATATATTTATTGGTAGCTTTGTAATTATAACGATGGTTGCTTTCTTTATATATTTGAGCCTGTACCTCTACCATAACAACAGCATCCTTGTATAAAAGCCCGCACTGTTTGCACTTTCGTAAATTAATATTGTTATATAAATCTTTTTCAACGGATACTTTCCCGACGGGGAAAGTAAAAAAATTCGGCTGATATATAGGGCCAATTTTATCGCCAGGTATATGACAATATGCGCAGTCAGGCCTCTGCTTGAATGCACTTTGCGACAATTCATAGAAATTCTGTTCCGGCATGTTTAAATCCAATCTGCCAATAGTATTGTTGTTATTGTGCTTCAAAAAGTTTATCCGCTGTGACAAACTGTATGTCCTGTTTATGATTTGATAGGAGGTAATCCATAAAGCCGTTAAAAACTTTTCTCAATGCTGATAAATGATACAAACCGACATAATGAACAGCGATACACATATTTGCGTTTTTATTCCGGAGAAATTCAAATTGCTGTTTTAGGTGTTCCAATGTTGTTTTTTCATGTAACACCACACAGGCGTGTTCTTTATGAGTGCCGCAATCTAAAGCTTTCGGATAGGGATAGGCCCGCTTGTACTTTAAATGATGCATGCATAAAGTAAGAAAACTCATGAAAGTTTTATAATTAATCGGTCTTTCCCACGGATAGAAGCCATAAGCCATCACGACATTCATCCCTGCGTCAATAACGGCTTTAGCTCCCTTGCGACTCATGCTGTTATTAGGTGGAGTAAAAACTTTTATTTCAACACCAAAAGCTTCTTCGAGGTGCCTTTTTCCATCAAGTACCTTTTTAGAAAAGTCCTGATCAGACTCAAATTCAGGAATCCCATTTTCTGTAAGATGGCAATAACCATGCATAGAAATACCAATGTGTTTATTTTCGAGCTGCTCTTTCAAATATGTTAATAGTTTTTCATTTTGGCCTACAGGATACTGCTTAGGAGTCCCCAGTATTTGGGGAGGTACTAATGTTAGTTTTGTTTTGTTTCGGCCATCCACAAAAGGAATAACCGACAGCGTTACAGGATAGGTATCCCAATATTGGCCGTAAACAAATTGCAATTGTTCGGGCTTTGTGAAATAACAAATATCATCATCACGGATCGCCACTAACATCTTAGTCCTTTCTGGCCACTTTATTTTGGTTTTTGGCAAAGAAAATGCCCTTTAGTTGCAAAAGCGGAAAACAATCTATTATCCAGCAAGAAACGCAATCCTTTCAAACGAAAAAAAGGACTATAATGACTCTGAATGATTTCAAAGCCGGCTTTTTTTATCTTTTTTTTCAGCTGACTGGGCCTCATTAAATTCACATGAGGGTATCTAAAAGACTCGTCAGTATCAGAAGGAAGATCCATAAGCAATCCTGCCGACCTCAAAATATGATAAAACCAGGCATCATTGACAATGTAAGCTAATCCATTCGGCTCTAAAACTCGAAATATTTCTTTAAGCATCTGTTCGTCATTTTTAATATGCTCAATAACGGTAACACAATTTACTAACGAAAAATAATGATCAGGAAAAGGGACATTCTCGCCGCCTGCTTTAATAATTGGTAAATGAGGAAATCTTTTTTTAAATTCGTTGATTTTGTCTGGATCGAGGTCAATTGAAGCAAGCTCATCGGAATGTTTCTCTAAATAATCTGTTAACCTGCCATCCCCACAGCCAACATCTAAAACCTTTTTAAATCTTATCTTTGGCAAAAAAGCCAAAGGATCACTGTTACTATAAAAATATTTTGTTATTAATTGATATAGTTTCATAAAATAATTTATCTCCTTTGCCAAACTCTATTTGAGTGCTAAAACTATAAATCATATATTTCATACTGACATCTTCAATTTGCACGGTTAAAAAACATACTTTTTGTAAATTCAAGTCCATTAATTTTTCAGCAGGCGTTTTTTTAATGCACAAAACACCATCTTGCTTTCTTCATCAAACCTTAAAAACCATAAGGCAGTTAAATAAAATATTACATAAATCACTATTCCACCTATCCACCCATAGCTGGTAAAAGGAAATGTCAGTCTTAACAGATACCAAAGCCAGTCGGCGACAAGTTATACATTTTTTCAACAGTATACCGCCTTAACACCTGAGGTGTCTTTTAGAATTTGGTTAATCGGAATACTCCTCCTGCAAAATCTGACAAATAACGAAATCATGACTATTGCAGAAATAATTATTGAGAAAGACTGAACGCCAATGAACAAACTGAAACCTGTAATATTCATGGCGATAAGGAGTGAGATAATTGTAATATTAGAAGCAGACGTGATTAGGTGAGCGAGAAAGCAGTATTTGGCTTTTCCGATTCCCATAAAAATATAGTAACTAGGGACCACCAATAAATTGATAATGTAAGCGAACAGAAACCATCGCAGAGCTGCTGAAATTTGTGGATCGTATCTGTCTCTCAGCCATAATGACAAAACGAAATTTGATAATATGAACAGTCCCGCAAAGGCGGGAAGTGCGAATACCGTGATAAAAAGAAGGCTTTTTTTGTGAATCTTAGCTATAGCTTGTCTGAAATTTACTGTCTTCTGCTGAAGTTCGCTTACCCTCGGCATAATGGCCTTTAATCCCATTTCATATAAGCTGCGTAACTGCGATGCTCCTCTTAGTCCAATCTCATAATAGGAAACTTCTGCCAGACCGATATAACGTGAGATAATTACCTTATTAAAAGGTTCTATCAGCATTGAAACAATCCTCGCCGAAAACATAGTTCCGCCAAAGGCTAACAATTCGCCGGTGCATTGTTTTGTGATATTTTTTAAGCTGAATATTTTTATCTTATATACAAAGCGTAATATAAACACATAAACAAGAAAAATTAAAGCGGATGAAAGAGCATTGCCCCAGTATAATGACCAAATTCCGAATCCTCTGATAATCAATGCTATAGATACCACAACCTGTATTATTCGGCTTGACAAAAATATATAATTCACAATATCAACTCGCCCGATCCCCATTAGTGCCCCTTTAACAAGTTCGGTGAACAAAATAAAAACGGCCAAAATGCCGACCAAGGGGATTAACTTTTCTGCCAGATTTACGTATGATTGTTTCAGAGCTAACAAAGTTATTATTTCTGAAGTAAAAACGAAAATCGTTAGTACAATCAAAACAGATGGGATTACCAAAATGCCGATAGCTGTTGTCGTATATTCTGTAATTCTCTGATAATTACCTTTTCCGAATTCTGCCGCGACATATTTTATCAGAGCATTGTTTATTCCCAGGTCTCCAAGCCGACTAAAAAAAACAACTATGGAAACGGTTGCCCATAAGCCATATAATTCTGTGCCGAGATACTTTAAGTAAATTGGATATGCAACCAGCATCAAACCAATGTTGACGCCTGCCAGTATAGAACCGGATATTACATTTTTCTTTAATTGTGATAATTTATTATATCTATCGAACAGCACGTAATATTTCCCTTAAAGCTTGCTTCGTAACTTTGCGGGGATTATTAGCAGCTCTCGCCTGATTGAATCCATCGCAGATAGTGGCTACTATGTCTTTTTTTGTTTTGATTTTACTTAGCCCTGTTTCGAGCCCGATATTTTCCATTAATTTTGTTATTTTTTCTTTTGCCTCATCCACATTTTTGCATCCAAGTATATTTGCAATTTCATTTATGGTTTTCTTAACATAGTCACAACCTCTATTGTCCAGCAAATCTTCATCGGTTACAGCGGCATTATATTCAAGCATCGCCGGCAATGTCAAAGCTACTGCATGGCCGTGAGCAATGCCAAAATATGATGTCAACGGATACGATATGGCATGCGGAGCTGTAGTTTTTGTGATATTTATTGCTTTGCCCGCCAGATTAGCCGCCCTGGCCATTGCTAATCTACTATTTCTATCTGGATTATTTACAGCTGTTTTCAGATTCTTCATTACTAACTCAATAGCTTTTTTAGCGAACTCTTTCGATTCATCCGTTGAATTGATGCACCAATAAGATTCTATCGCCTGACATAAAGCATCCATACCTGTAACAGCTGTAATATATTCCGGCAAAGACGTAGTCAAGTCCGGGTCAACAATTGCAACATCAGGCAAAACAAACTCGTTATCAATCGAAAACTTTTCCTTATCAATATAAAGAACAGCAAAAGCAGTTGCCTCACTTCCCGAGCCGGCTGTTGTTGGAATTGCAATCAATGGCCTGGAAATATTAATTTTACTCTCAGGATTTTTTAAATACTCAGACGGCTCCAGCTCATTTGAAGCAAAAAAATTAATGAGCTTAGCCATATCAATAACACTTCCACCCCCTACGCCTATCACTACATCAGGCCGTATTTTTTTGAATGCTTCCAATCCCTTGTTAACATCTTCAATTTTCGGATTGCTACTAAAATCATAAAATCGCTGCACTTGGCAGCCGGCAAAAATCTTATCCAGATTTCCCTTTGCACCGGAAAGCTCATATGAATCATGAGCCGTAACAAGAAAAATTCGCTTGGCCGAATATTCAGCTAAAACAAACTCAAGTTCTCCAATAGAACCAAAGCCAATATATTCTTTTTGAATCAACTGGAAATAAACTCCATAAAACTCTTTTTGTTTTCTTTGGGTGAAGTTTCAGGACGACCTAAATCACCCCTTGCCCCTTTTGCAACCTTAATTTCCAACAAGGCAGGCCCTTCGGCATTTATCAGCATCTTCATTTTTTCAGTAACTTCAGAAATGCTCTCGGCACTAACACATAATCTGTATCCGCAACTTTTGGCGATGTCTGTAAATGAAATTTCAAAACCAACAGTCGGCTGACCTCCAACAGAATCATGCGAGCCGTTGTTAATAATTATATGCTTAAAATTAGTTGCATTTTTCGAGCCATTTACAGCAAGTGAACCCATATGCATAATAGCCGCCCCATCACCATCGAGACAAAACACCTGCCTTGACGGCTTTGCCAGAGCAACGCCCAAAGCTATCTGAGAGCAATGCCCCATTGAGCCGACATTTAGAAAATCCTGCTCGTGTCCTTTGCCGAGCTGCTGGCGATATTCGTAAAGCTCTCTTGAGATTTTACCTGTCGTTGAAAGAATAATATCCGATGCCTTAGTATTATCCACTATTGCCTTAATAGCATCTTCTCGGCTCAATTGAAATTTATTGACATCCTTACATTTTGAAATGTAGGGCTCCAAAACTTCGTCCTGCACTATCAATGCAACCGGAGCACTTTTCTTTTTTGCTATTTGCATTATATTTTCAACACAGTCACTTATTTCGGATTCAGACGACGGCAAAAATTGATAAGGTATCTCCAAAACTTCGAGAAATGGCAATGTAATTTTCCCCTGCTTAATGTGTTGTGGCTCATCCTTTTTGCCCGGCTGACCTCTCCACCCTATCAGTAAAAGCAGAGGTATGCCGTAAACATCATCATCAGCCAGCGAGATAAGCGGATTAGCTGCATTGCCCTGGCCGGAATTCTGCATATAAACCAAGCCGATTTTTTCCGTTGCCAAATAATGCCCACAAGCCATCGCAACCGCGCCACCTTCATTGGCAGTAATGATATGTTTTTTCGAATCGGCATTGTCCTGAAGATAAGCACAAAAATATTTCAGGATAGAATCCGGCACGCCGGCAAAAAAATCCACGTCATTATCAACAAGACATTTGTAAAAAAAATCGCAGCTTATCATTTCACACCATTTGGTATAAGCGTAACAATATCTTTTATAGACATACACAATTGCTCCGCTTCTTTGGCTCTCTGACTGGCGAGTATCAATTTGGCTGTATTCATCATAGCCGGATAGGCACTTCGCAATAAATGGTTTGCGTAAATCACAACGTTAACCCCAAAATCAGCGAGCTGCTCTTCAGTCACCTGGCAATAGGTCGAAGGAACAACAACCAACGGAACAGTTTTATTCAGTTTCTCGTAGTCCCTGCAAAACTCAAATATTTCATCTGGTTCACTTTTCTTGCTGTGAATCATAATGCCATCAGCACCGGCATCAATATACGCTTTAGCTCGTGTTATTGCATCTTTCTGGCCGGCACCTGTTATTAAACTTTCAATGCGTGCAATAATCATAAAATCATCTGTTACGCGAGCATTTTTACCGCAACTTATTTTATCTGAAAAATGCTCTATGTCATCCTGAAGCTGACCTTGACCTGTATTCAATAACGAGTTTTTCTTTAATCCAATTTTATCTTCTATAATAACCGCTGAAACTCCAAGCCGCTCTAAACTCCTGACCATAAAAACAAAATGCTCAGCCAATCCGCCGGAATCACCATCATAAATTATGGGCTTTGTTGTTGTCTCCAAAATATGATTGAGCGTGGAAATTCTGCTTGTCAAATCCACACATTCAATGTCCGGCTTACCTTTGGAGATGGAATCCGTAAGACTGCTCAGCCACATACCATCAAACTCATATTTAACGCCGTTTTTTTCAACAAAAACATTTTCCGCTATCAAGCCGCTGAGCCCATTATGTGCCTCTAAAATGCGAACAATCTTTTTTGCATTTATTAATCGTCCCAGTCGCTTCATTCTGATTTCAGGCGTTGTGCCGATTTCGCGAATAGCATTATTGAGCTTCGTTGATGAAATGCCGGGCGTATATTTCGGCTCAACCAATTCGCCATTCCATTTGGCAAGAGTATCCACCACGCTTTGCCTGACCTTTGCCTGAACGCCAACTTTCCAATCATCGCCATGAACTACATAATCCGGTTTGATTTTTTCCAGGTTTGGTATGTAATCAAGCGTTTCCTGAGCAATGACTTTGCTTACACCAACAATATTTTCAACGATGGTTTTGCGGTCTTGGAAACAAAGGAACGGCAAACGCTTATAGCTTGCAACCGCCTCGTCAGTTAGTACTCCAACAACCACCTCTCCAAGCTTTGCGGCTTGCTGGATAATATTAAGGTGGCCGGTGTGAATAATATCAGCACTCATTGCAATATATACTGTTTTCATTATTCTTTTCCCCTGCACATTTTACCAGATGAGTATTTTCGTATCAGTATTACATCATTAATAATATAACCTCGTGTTTTTTTGCAGACTCCGTCCCCGTCAGGTACATTTTGGCGTGTTCTAATCACCAGTAAACCCTCTTGTCCAGAAACAAAAACCAATAAAACTATTACGCATTGATACTTCTAAAAGAATGGCCAGAGAAACTGCTGAAAGAAATAAAAACAGGACTGCTTTGACGCTCAGAGGAAGTAGAAAAAATATCAGGCAGACAAAAATGACCCCGCATTAATATTTTCATAGTCCCTTAATCCAATATCTCATTTCTCAACAAACAACTCATGTCCCCATGCGAACACATTATTTTAGTTCTATCTGCCGCAAAATCAACCTATTATCGCAAAAATCTCACTTTTTTACTCTTGCTTATGTAATTTCAACAAATATAAATTCAGTAATTTCCAACAATATCTAATTGCTGTTTTTGCCAACCCATGTATCATAATGGGAACTGATAACTATGCCGGAAAAAAATAAAACATATCGTATCTTCATAAGCGCCGCCGAGCCAAGCGCTGACGCTCACTGCGCCGGTTTGATAACTGCCTTAAAAAAAAGCAGTTACAGTTTTGAATTCATCGGCGTTGGCGGAAATAATATGGCATCAGCCGGCTGCGAATTGCTGGAAAATACCGCTGTAAAAGCTGCAATGACATATAAAGCATTCAGCCAAATCGGTCGCTATTACAAATTGATAAAACATATAAAAAATTATCTGAAAAATAATACAGTTGATATTGTTATAGTTTGTGATTCACCTGCCTTTAATTTTCACATCGCAAAAGCAGCCAAAAAAGCCGACATTAAAACCATTTTTTACGTCGCTCCGCAATTATGGGCATGGGGCGGATGGCGAATAGGCAAACTTAGAAAATGTTGCGATAAACTCTGCTGCATTTTGCCTTTTGAAGAAAACTGGTTCAGGCAAAGAGGCCTTGATGCAGTTTTTGTTGGCAATCCGCTACTCGATGAAATCGATTGCAATCTGGATGACAATATAAAAAAATATACTGATTTTGAGCCGAAAAATGCCCGCATCGCCCTTATGCCGGGTTCGCGAAAAGCTGAAATCGATTCGCTATGGCCGTCAATGCAGCAAATAGCCATGCGAATAAAACACAAGTACCCAAATACAATTTTTACAACCGTGGCTGCAAGCGACGAGCAAAAACAAATTTTGAAATCAAATCAGATAAATAACTTTGAATGCGAATATACCGTTTCTTCTGTAAACAAAACCGCTCGCAAAGCTGATTTCGCAATAGTGGCAAGTGGCAGTGCCACATTACAAGTAGCCGCTGCCGGCTGTCCAATGGCAATAATCTATCAATCCAGCAAAATCCTTTGGCATCTGCTCGGCAAATGGCTGTTGAAAATAAAACTTTTATCACTTGTAAATATTCTCGCTGACAGGGAATTAGTTCCTGAATTTATGCCGTATTTTGACTCGATTGACCCGATTGCCGAATCAGTCGAACAACTTTTGGGAAATAGCGATAAGCTGGCCAATACAAGCAGAGAACTGATTGACCTAATCAGGCCGCTATCCAAAAACAAGACCTGCAATCAAATGGCAGATATAACGATTAAATTACTCTAAGGCCTGGATGACAAAATCAGCATAATTTTCCGCATTAAATCCAGCTGTAAACGCCAAATCATAAATTTATTTTGACGGCCATTGTAGTTTTAATGTATCCTATTGGATTCGTTTTTATTGATAATGCTATTTTTGGAAATTTCTTATGAATGTATCGACAAAAGACATCAGTTCAACCAAGCTCGACGAACTTTGCATTCAAACAATCCGCTTTCTCGCAGCCGATGCCGTTGAAAAGGCCAATTCAGGACATCCGGGAATGCCTATGGCGATGGCACCAGCTGCATATACGCTCTGGACAAAGCATTTAAGGCACAATCCGGCTAATCCAAAATGGCATAATCGAGACCGCTTCATCCTTTCAGCAGGCCATGGAAGCGCTCTTCTTTATGCCCTTATGCACTTGAATGGCTATGATATTTCGCTTGAAGACATTAAAAACTTTCGGCAATGGGCAAGCAAAACACCCGGCCATCCGGAATATAATCCGGCAGGCAGCGGTGCTGAAGTTACAACCGGCCCACTCGGCCAGGGTCTGGCAAATGCAGTCGGAATGGCAATAGCTGAAAAATATACGGCAAATTATTTTAATCGAGATGGCCTGCCCATAATCGATTACAAAATATACACCGTTGTCGGCGACGGCTGCCTTGAAGAGGGAATATCATCTGAGGCCTGCTCGCTTGCCGGACATCTCGGATTGAATAATCTAATTGTAATTTATGACGACAACCGTATTACTATCGATGGCGATACGCAATTATGTTTTACAGAAAATATAGTAAAACGATTTGAATCCTATAACTGGAATGTAGAAGTGGTGGCCGGTGATGGCAATGATATGGTTGCTTTTGAAAAAGCTCTAAACAATGCCAAAAACACTGACAAGCCAACCTTAATAAAACTTCGCACACACATCGCTTTTGGCAGTCCGAACAAACAAGATACTGCGGCAGCACACGGCGCTCCGCTTGGCGAAGATGAAATCAGATTGATTAAGGAAAAATTCGGCTTCGACCCTGATAAAAGTTTCCACATTCCGCCAGAAGTAGCGGCTCATATGCAAAAAGCTCTGCAAAAAGGCAGCCAGGCCGAAGCAAAGTGGGACGAAATATTCGCCAAATACGCCAAACAGCATCCGCAGCTCGCCAAGCAATTTAACGAAGCGGCAAGTGGAAAACTTAGCGTAAATATTGATGCTCTTTTGCCAAAATTTGAAACCGGCAAAGCCGTCGCAACACGCAAGGCATCCGGAATGGTTTTGGATGCTGTGATGCCGGAATTGCCGATGATTCTTGGCGGCTCAGCAGATTTGACATCTTCAAACAATACCAAATTTACAGGTGCAAAAGATTTCCAGAAAAACACGCCAAATGGAAGATACATATATTACGGCGTAAGAGAACACGCAATGGGAGCAATAATGAACGGGATTTCCGTAAGCGGCCTGACAAGGGCTTACGGAGGAACGTTTTTTGTCTTCTCTGATTATATGCGGCCGGCAATACGCGTAGCTGCACTCTCAAAATATCCGTCAATTTTCGTCTTCACCCATGACAGCATAGGTGTTGGCGAAGATGGCCCAACGCACCAGCCAGTCGAACATCTCGCTGCATTGAGAGCAATACCAAATTTGATTGTTCTGCGGCCAGCGGATGCCAATGAAACAGCAGCTGCATGGAAATTCACATTGAACTACAAGGATGGCCCCGTGGCTTTGATACTTACTCGTCAATCATTGCCTGTCCTAAAGCAGACGCAATTAGATACAGCGGCTAATATTGATAAAGGTGCGTATGTTCTTATCAAAAATGAAAAACCGGATGTGCTTTTAATTGCAACCGGCTCGGAAGTTTCACTCGCTGTAGATGCCTGCGAAAAATTAGCAAAGGAAAATATCAAAGCTTGTGTAATCAGTATGCCAAGCTGGAAATTATTTGAAAAGCAAACAAAAGAATATCAGGATTCAGTACTTTTGCCAAATGTTAAAGTTAGAATAGCTGTTGAGGCCGGCATTGAGCAGGGCTGGAGAAAATGGCTCGGCGAAAATGGTGTTTTCATAGGAATGTCTTCATTCGGAGCTTCGGCACCTGGCAACGTTTGCTTCGAAAAATTCGGAATCACCTCTGAAAAAACCGTTGAAGTAGCAAAAAAGATTATAAAAAAAAGCGAAAAGGATAAAGCAAAATGAAGGAAGTCAGAATTTCAAAGGCAATCATAGAAGAATATAACAAAAGGTTATTAGACCATCTTGAAAACGATGTAATAATAGTTGGAGCCGGCCCCGCAGGATTAACAGCTGGCTACTGGCTTTCAAAGGCAGGCATAAAAACCACTATCATAGAAAAAAAACTATCAGTAGGCGGCGGAATCTGGGGAGGTGCAGCTGGATACAATACAATTGTGCTTGAAGAAAAAGATTTTATGGATGAAATCGGTGTAGCCACAATTAAAAAAGATAATTTGTACGTGATAGATGCAATAGAATTTGCAACCGGACTTGGGTTTGCCGCAAAAAAAGCTGGCGTGCAAATCTTCAACTTAATTGAGGTCGAAGATATTGTTCTAAAAAATGAAATCGTCCAGGGAGTCGTAGTTAACAACTCAAGCATAAGCACACTCGGCCTGCACGTTGACCCGTTTTGTATCAGCTCAAAGTGCCTAATTGACGCAACAGGTCATCCGGCTGGCATTGTCGCTATGCTGAAAAAAGGAAAGCCGGAAGCTGTACCAAAAGAACTAAAAGAATGTTTTATGGACGTTGATACAGCCGAAGCAGGTGTCGTGGAAAAAACTTCCGAAATTTATCCCGGCTTATACGTAGCTGGTATGGCTGTTTGCGACGTATTTCACCTGCCGCGAATGGGGCCAATTTTTGGTGGAATGCTTAAATCCGGCAAAAAAGTCGCTGAATTAATAAAGCAGAAATTAAAAAAATGAAAATAACAATCGTTTACGATAATCAGGCAAGTAGCGGTCTGGAATTTGGATGGGGTTTTTCCTGCCTGATAGAAAATTCCCACAAAATCCTGTTTGATACAGGAGATGATGGCAAAAAATTGCTGCATAATATGGATAAACTTTCAATTGCTCCCGGAAGTATCGACAAAGTTGTTATTTCGCATGAGCATCACGACCACATTGGAGGTTTGGAAGCATTCTCGAAAATAAACAGTAAAGCTGAAATCATAAAACCAACATCTTTCTCAAAACCGACAGAAATATGTGATGGAATTTATTCAACCGGAGCACTCGGAGAATCTGTCAAAGAACAAGCACTGGTGATAAATACCGAAAAAGGAAATGTTGTTATAACCGGCTGCGCTCATCCAGGCCTGGGCAGCATCATTGAAAGTGCAAAACAGCTTGGAAAAATATATGCTGTAATGGGCGGTTTTCACGGATTTTCAAAATTAGAAAAACTCAAAGGAATCGAACTCATCGCCCCCTGTCATTGCACTCAACACATAACAGAAATAAAAGAAAAATATCCTGAAGCATTTATGGAAATAAAAGCAGGCACTACAATTGAAATTTAAATTTCTACTTTCAATTCATTTATGAGATGTGTTATGTATAAATATGTTTTACTAACTTTAGCAACAATTTTAATGACAAGCGGCTGTGGCAGCGGAGAAAAAGATTTGACCGAAGCTGAGCTGGCAAAAATTCCGTTTGCACAAAGACAAGACTTCCCTGAATGTTCCGGCGGGCTGGTGCTAACCATAGGCAGTGAAACCATAACCGCTAATGAAATAATTGCACCATTAACAGAACATTTCAAATCAGCTGCAAAGACAAGCAGCTTTGAACAATTCAAAAATCAAGTCAGGCCGCAACTTGAAACCGTGGTTTCAAATAAAATTTCAAACGCCCTGCTCTATCAGCAGGCAAAACAAAAAATGCCAAACAACGTTGATGAACAACTTGAAAAAGCAGCTCAGCAGGAAGTAAGCAAATTTGTCGTTGGTTTCAAAGGGGATTATGCACGTGCAGAGGAATCATTAAAACAAATGGATATGGATTGGGACAGCTTTAAAGAATACCAGAAAAAACTAATTCTCAGCCAATCCTACATAAGTTCAAAATTACCGCAAGATAAGCCCATCACTTACAGCGATTTAATAAAAAGTTATAATGAAATGAAATATGAATTTTTCGCTCTGCCAGCTATGCTGCAATTTCGACTAATTGATATTCAGCCGGAAAAATTACAAGTTACCAACCCCAACCAGAACCAACAGCAGCTTGCAATGTCGCTGGCGAAAGATTTAATAAAACAAATCGAACAGGGCAAAGATTTCGGCGAATTGGCAAAAACATATTCACATGGCCACAGGAGCAGTTTTGGTGGCCTATGGAAACCGGTTCAGCCAGAATCTCTCGCTGAGCCATACGACATTCTCGCTGTTTTGGCAAAAGAAATCCAGCCCGGCCAAATCACAGCCCCAATTACAGTGTCAGGACACGTCTTAATTATGAAGCTGGAACAAAAACAGACCGACACTATCAAGCCGTTTGAAAATGTACAAAAACAAGTAGAGGCAAAAATCATTTTTGAACGACGCAAACAAGCTATAGACCAACTCAGTGAAAAACTCGCCAGTCAGGCCGAACTTAGAAATAAAAGTGCATTTATAGATTTTTGCCTTACGAAAATTTATCAAAACAGTATTAATGGAAATTAGCAAATGCAAATTTTAGCACACGGCATAGACCTGGTTGATTTTCCGCGAATAGAGGAAATGATAAAACGGCACGACAAACGTTTTCTGGATAGAATTTTTACCGCCAGAGAACAAGACTACGCCAATTCAAATAAAAATGGTATAGAAAAATTGGCTGGCAGATTTGCGGCAAAAGAAGCAGTGTTAAAATTGATTGGCACCGGCTGGCGTGGTAAAATTGCATGGACTGATATTGAAATCACAAATAATTTCGCCGGCCAGCCAGAAGTAAATCTGAGCGGTGAAGTCAAAAAAATATCCGATAAACTCGGAATCGAACACGTCAGCATAAGTATTACTCATACAGCAAATTTTGCAATTGCATCGGCTGTTGCACTGACTGATACCGATGAAAAAAAATAGATTCAATTGCATAGTTATAGGGGGCGGACACGCCGGCATCGAAGCAGCCGCAGCTGCAGCTAAACTCGGAGCCAAAACGGCTCTTATAACCATCCGCAAAAACACAATAGGGCAAATGAGTTGCAATCCGGCCATCGGCGGCCTAGCCAAAGGACAGATTGTTCGCGAAATCGATGCACTCGGCGGGCTAATGGGATTGGCAATAGATGCAACCGGAATCCAGTTCAGAATACTCAATAGCTCAAAGGGGCCTGCGGTACACGCTCCAAGGGCACAGGCAGATAAATATAAATATGTTCTTTTTATGCGGCAAGCGCTCGAGCAAATTGACAACTTGACCATAATCGAAGCGATGGCTACAGATATAATCATCGAGAACAATAAAATAAAAGCTGTCAAATGCCAGGACGGCTCAATATACAAAACAGAAACAGCCATTGTAACAACGGGTACATTTCTCAGAGGATTAATGCACACCGGAACCGAACAATTCAAAGGCGGACGGCGAGGAGAGCCAGCCAGCGAAGAACTTTCAAACTCTCTTGAAAAAGCCGGCTTAACATTAAAACGATTAAAAACAGGAACACCGCCACGGCTGGATGCATCAACAATTGATTTTGACAAACTTGAAATTCAATACGGCGATGAAAATCCAAAACCGTTTTCATTTTTAAATAAATCAATAAACAAAAAACAAGTGCCCTGCTGGATAACTTATACAAATGAAAAAATTCACAACCTGCTAAGAGACAACCTTGACAAGGCACCACTTTATACAGGCCAAATAAATTCAACTGGTCCAAGGTACTGCCCGAGCATTGAAAGTAAAATAGTTCGCTTTGCAGATAAAAAAAGACATCAGGTGTTTTTGGAGCCAGAAGAGGAAAAAATTAACACAATCTACTGTAACGGCATCAGCACATCCGTACCAAAAAATATACAAGAGCAAATGCTGAAACTGCTGCCCGGAACAGAAAATGCAAAAATAATACATTATGCCTATGCAATCGAATACGATTATTGTCCGCCAATTCAATTAAAGAACAATCTGGAAACAAAAAAAATATCAGGCCTTTTTCTCGCAGGTCAAATAAACGGAACCAGCGGCTACGAAGAAGCAGCCGGCCAAGGACTCTTAGCCGGATTTAATGCGGTTAGAAAAATGCAGAACATCGAACCGGTCATACTCGGCAGAAACCAGGCCTACATAGGAGTAATGATTGACGACCTTCTCACAAAAAATATCGATGAACCATATCGAATGTTCACTTCAAGAGCAGAATTTCGTCTGTCGCTGCGAGCTGACAACGCAGATAGAAGATTAACGCCTCTCGGCAAACAAATCGGAATCGTCGACGAAAATCGCTGGCAAAAATTCCAGGAAAAATCAAATAACATCAGTAAACTTAAAAACTATCTTAATACTATACCTTCAAATGGTTCAAGCGACTGGCATCAGCTAAGGCAACCCAACAACAAGCTCGCTGAAATGCTCATAAACAATCCCAACATTAAAGCTATGAAGATTGACAATGATGTAGTAGAGGCAGCTATCATTGATGCAAAATATGAAGGTTATCTAATAAAACAACAACGGCTTGTAAAAAAAATGGGCAATCTTGAAAATGTAAAATTATCTGCAGAACTTAACTACGATGAAATTATGCATCTTCGCTCTGAGGCAAGAGAAAAACTATTAGCTTTTAGGCCAGGCACGCTGGGACAGGCGAGCCGGCTGGGCGGTATAACACCTGCTGATATTACTGTGATACAAATACACCTGAAAAAAAATGCCAATAACGAAAGTCAGAAATATCTTTATCCGGCTAAGTAACAATGGCTTTCCAGCTTTCATTAAGCTCTTCCATCATTTTGATTACTTCGCGAATCATCTGTGAATCACGTTTGGCGTTTGCCTCAGAAAGGTGTTTGCTCATAAAACAGTAAAGATTGCGAAGATTGGTTGCAATTTCACCGCCAGCTTCTATATCCAGAATGGTATTGAGTTCGTTGATTATATTCTGGGCTTTAATAATGTATCGCCCTTTTTCTTCATAGTTGCCGGCTTCCAGATTCTGAATTGCCAGTTTCATAAACTTGATTGAACCTTCGTAAAGCAGAACGATTAATCGGCCTCTGCTTTGTGTAGTAACTGCGGTATTTTGATATGCGATAACTTTGTTCATGCCATCACTCCGTTAATGTTTAAAGCCCTGTTGACAATAGAAGCCGCTGAAAATTGCGCTAAAAAATTCGACATCATGTAGCTGCTGGCGAATTTGTTTAAGACCGCTACTATAAATCCTGATTGGGCTTTTCTCTCCGTTCCGGTAAAAAACTACAAACAATAATAGTACTGCTAAAACTTCTTTACTCGACAATCCGAATGCATTTATATGTAGGGAGATGACTGTTGTTTGTTATTTCGTTCGTTTATACAGTCATCTCCCTTACATTCAATTGTTGTTTAAATCTTCAGATGTATTTATTAGCCAAGTAGTGTCAATGCCATCTGAGGCATAGCGTTGGCTTGAGCAAGCATTGATACGCCTGCCTGTGCCAATACCTGATTTCTTGTCATCGATGCCATCTCAGTTGCAACATCAACATCTGATATACGTGATTCAGCTGTCATCAGATTTTCAGCTTGAATGTTGAGCACTGATACTGTGCTCTCGAGACGGTTCATCTTGTAACCGAATGCTGCGCGAGCAGTATCTTTTTCGTTGATTGCACTATCGAGAGTTGCAAGAGATGCCTTAGCACTGTCTGCCGTGCTAATTGCAAGAGCATTAATTCCAAGACCACTCTTTGTCATGTCAGCACCACTAATATCTATCTTATCTGTCAAATCACCGAAGTGAATCGAAACTGTGGCCGAATTATCAAGCATTGCGATACCAT
>JAGLSG010000019.1 GCA_023135865.1 Planctomycetota bacterium
ACGTTACGGCCACCCTGCTGAAGTACAGCAATGTCGGCACGCATTAATTCACGAACAGCCAGACCTGCTGCATCGTCTTTGGCACTGTTGATGCGTAAGCCGGAAGACAGTCTTTCAACTGACTGCGACAGTGCATCGTAGCTCTTGCCCAAGTGACGAGCTGCGTTTGACGCCATAATGTTACTCTTAATTGCTAACATGTTTTAACTCCTTAAAAAAACCCCAAATTTTTTCCCGGCTCGGATTGAGCCCTCTTTGTCCAATTTCCGGCGTCCAACCCAAAACGGTGGGAAAGTTTGCCTTCTGTTGGCCATTATCGCTTGGAAAAGTGAGGACTTAAGGGCTTTATTTGGCTAAAACAGGCCTAAAATTAAGGGACCTATAATGACATCATTCCAAAAGCTAAAATTAGAGATTACACAGAAAAAAATATGAAAAAAACCGGAAAAAATGTGATTTACCCACCAAAAAATTGCGGATTTGACCCAGATTTGCGGCAAAAAAACAATGGGAAATACCCACGCCAGCTAAACCATCTATACTAACATATCTACAAATTCCTCACTAATCTGCTGTAAGCCATAGTCGCCCTCATAATAACTGTCATCGCCTTTAAGCCATTGATTAGAAAGGTTATTATTGCCGCTCTTGCCCCCCAAACCACCACTTTGTCCATCCGAAGCATTCTGTTGAAATACAGAGCTTTGCTCAGAGCCGCCATTAGCCGATGGCGAGTCTTTGTAGCCGAGCGACTGCTCCTGATTAGTAAGCGTAAGCTCAAGCCGCTTTATTTGAACACCGCTACTTTGAAGTGCCTGTATTATCTGCGGCAATTCTTTTTCAATCTCGCATTTAGTTTCAAGCTTGCTAACTTCCAACACGCCGGTTAATTCCTGCTGATTCGACTGCAATTTGATGCAAACACTGCCAAGTTCCGACGGATTTAAGCGAATCACAATTTGGTCTTCACCTTTATTCACAGAACTGTAAATAGATTCCTGTATCTGCTTGCCGACATCTACAGAAGATAAATCTCGCGGCAAAATATCACTACTACCTTTTGCGGCAGCTTCTGACGAACTTTCTGTAGTCGATTGCTGGCCATTAAAAGAAGTCGAAGATACCATCTGTTCAAACAGCTCTGCATTTGAATTAGAATTATTACCAGGCATTGAATTTCCACTATCCTTGGTTTCACTTCCGAGGGCTTGAGTTTGAGCAATATTTAATTTGTCCGCCACAACGGGTTCAGCAGAGGAAACTTCTACTTGCTCTTTAGCGCTTTGTTTTACTGCATTTTGCAAATCCAAACTGGAAACATCTATATTTTTATCTTTATCAACTTCCGCTTCCATCTGATTTTCATTGGGCAATTTAGCGGAAATAATGTCTTTCAATGCCGTATCCCTTAGAACATCTTCAGCGGATGATTTTTCCGGTATTGGCAATTCTAAATTATTATTATCAACTATTTTTTCATTACTGGTAACAATCTGCGACAAAGTTTTTTCGTCAGCCGCATCAGCTTTAACGCCCACCGGGTCAGTCAAAACCATTTTATCAACCGGCACATCGCCTTTGGCTTGGTCATTTACAATTAACTCACTATGCAAATCAGCCGGCAGCTTAGCATCTTCCATATCGCTGCCGATTGTTAATCCAGCAATTTCCTTTCCAATTGCTTCCACTGCAATTGTGGAGATTTGGGCATCTGCAGGCAAAGAACTTTCAGTTTTAATTTGATTTTGGTTAATGGATTGAATTTCAGCAATCAAATCAGAAATCGTTTTACCAGATTCATCAGCATTTTCCGCTATCACCTGCTGCCATTGGGCATTAAGAGCAACGTCTTGACTGCTCACTTCTTCACATGGCGACTCCTGAGCCGATTGGTATTCTTCGACATTTTGATTTTCCGGCGAAGCAGAGGTTTGTTTTGGCTCTTTTGGCTCTACTTTGCCACTATTTTTGCTCTCGGAATCTGTTCTAATTGAAGTTTTTTTGTCAAATTCAGCTGCAAAGGTCTTTGATTTTTCATCGATAGAATTGTTTTGCTCGCTTGCAAAGATATTATTATCGGTCTTTTCCGACCGTGTCGAGCCGACACTGCGTGAATTGCCCGAATACTTCGGCGTAACTGAAATCATATTGTTTAGTAACAAATTTACGTTCATAAAGAAAATCTCTACAAAATATGCTCTACATATGAGCAACCGCTATACCAGAATTCAGGAGCAATCGGCATTTCAGCCATAACTACTTACTGTAAAACACGTTAAGCTCTAAAAAACAATACATAAAATTATGCCATTCTACTTGCCTCCGAAAAAGCGGTAAAAACTACCTGTTTGCATGGAAATAATTGCCGCTTTTCAGGTTTTACAACAAATGAAACGGGTTTTAACTAAAAGTTCCCCAAAGCTGCAACTGTAAAATTAAAATGTAAAAAAAATGGTACTGATTGTATAGAATACTGACGCTATTTATGCCATCAGAACACATAATTATCTCAATTTTGCTGTTTCTAACCCAATTTCAGCGTTTTTTAACCAATAAACGCCAACTTTAAATATCTGGCACGATTATTGCGGCTGTTCCAACAATAAATGGGTAAATTTTGTATCGAAAATTTCGGGAGCAGAGCCCAAAATGTCCAAAATAAATAACATAATAGATTTTCTCGAAGCAGGCCTAAAAGCGGAAAATATGCGTCAAACCGCTATATCGAGTAATATCGCCAATCTCGAAACACCCGGATATCGCAGAGTCGACGTAAAATTTGACGAATTGCTCAAAAAAGCTCTTAATTCTGTCGGCGATGTTGACGTAAGCGAAATCAAGCCGGAAATCCATAATCCAAAACTGACACCGCTAAAATCAAATGGCAATGATGTCAGTCTCGAAGCTGAAATCGGGGAAATGGTCAAAAATTCCCTTCGCTACAAAACCTATATTCGGCTAATCAGCAAAAAGTACAGTCAAATAGATTTAGCGATAAATGTAAAATAACGTGTAGTACATAAAAAATAAAAAGGCATAAAAAATGGAAGTAAATAACACATTCGGCCCCATAGACATAGCTGTTTCGGGATTGCGGGCGCAGAACAAACAGCTTGAAATAATTTCATCAAATGTTGCCAATGCCCGCTCGATAGACAGCAATGGCCAACCCTACCGCAGATGTGAAGCAATCCTAAAAACAGATTCAGAAAATGCTATCGGCGGAGTAACGCTGGAAGAAATCGTGGAAGATATGAGCGAATTCCCCAGCGTTTTGGATCCCGGCAATCCAAGAGCTGATGAAAATGGACAAGTACAAATGTCAAATGTGAGCTTGCCAATCGAAATGATGAATATGACAACAGCAACGCGAGCGTATCAGGCAAATGCTGCCATCTTAAAACGCTACCAGCAAATGGTGGAAACTACACTCGAATTGCTAAAATAATAAAAATGTAATTAAGACAAATGCTTGGGAACAGGAAACGAAAAAATGATTAACTTAAATGCTAATATCGGCTCAATACTACCAAATAGCGGTTCCAATCAGCAGCAAATCGGAGCAGCAGATAACAAAAAAAGCGGTTTCAGTGAAACCATAAAAGCTCTCGAGAAAAGCATATCCAGCGTTGACGAAAGTCAGCAGGCATCGGATATGTCCGTGAAAGATTTACTGACTGGCCAAAACAATGACATCACTTCAGTAGTAGCCGCTGCCGCTAAAGCAGATATGAGTTTTAAGCTCCTCGTTGGAGTTAGAAATAAATTAATCGAGGCCTACAAACAAACTATGAATATGCCGTTGTAATTGGGAGGCACATCTGGTGAAGTGTAAAGCCAGATAAACAGAAATGAATTTTCTTCAGAAAGTATCGATAATTTGGCAAAATGTGAGCGTTGTGCAGCGAGCATTATTGATAGCCGTTGGCTTGACATTAGTCGCTGTAGCCGCAATGCTTTTTCACTGGGCAGCAATACCGGATATGAGAATGCTATATCAGGATTTAGCCCCGGAAGAAGCATCCAAAATCACAGAAAAAATCAGTGAAAAAGATATTCCATACGAATTGCGAAACGGCGGAACAACTATTTATGTTCCAAAAGAACGGGTTTACCAGCTTCGACTGGATATGGCTAAAAACGGTTTACCGGTCGGCTCTGAGGGCGGCTATAAAATATTTGACAATGAAAAAATCGGCATCAGTCCATTTGTTCAAAGCGTAAATCTCAAACGAGCTTTGCAAGAGGAACTGGCCAAGAGTATCAAAATAATCGACGGCATAGTTCACGCACGAGTCCACATAGTCAACAGCGAAAAAAAGCTCTTTGGCTCCCAGCAAGATGACAGTACAGCTTCGATTGTTCTTAAACTAAAACCCGGCTACCGATTAAGCGCATCAAATATAGCGGCAATTACCCATTTAATATCAGGGAGCGTTGAAGGATTAAAAGCAGAAAACGTAACTGTGATAGATAGTCAGGGACGGCTGCTTTCCGGCGAATCCGGCCAAAGCATGGCAAGCGGAGCAGGAACTGTTGCCGATTACAAAGAACGAGTCGAACTCAGCTTAGCGGGCAAAGTCGAAGATATGCTCGATTCGGTACTGGGACCTGGCAGAGCAACAGTAAAAGTAAGTGCTGATATTGATATGACAAGTATCAATATGGTTACAGAAACCTATGACCCAGGTAAAAAAGTAGCTACCAAAGAAGAAATACAAAGTAATTCCGAAGTTAAAAACGGCAATGCGTCAGCTGATGGAAAATCGACTGCTGCGGGCGGCACAAAGAAAAACGAAACAATTGTTACTGAATACGTGGTAAGCAAAATTGTTGAGCAAAAAGTCGAATTGCCCGGCGAAATAAAATCTTTATCTGTTGCAGCTTTTGTTGACCTCTCGTCAGCTGACGCAAATGGAGCAACAGCTGAAAATGAAGCTCCTATGATAATGCAATTGACTGACGTAGAAGAAATTATCAGAAATGCTCTTGGCCTAAAAGACACAGACTCGCTCAAAGTGGTGCACGCTAAATTCCACAGGCCGCTTGAATTATTAATTGACGAAAAACAATCCGACTGGCCTAAATATACAGCCATTGCTCGTCAGGCATCTCTCGGATTAATGGCAATTTGTGCATTTGGAGCTCTTCGCATTTTCAGCGGTGCAAAGAAAAAAACTAATCTCAGTGAAACAGAACAACTGGCTGGCTCAACTGAAGCAAACGGTCTTTTGCCTGCAACAATTAATAACTCAGAACCGTTAGTGCTGAGAAAACAAATAGCCAATGCACTGCAAAACAACCCTGACCAGGTTAAACAATTATTCTCCAGCTGGATAGAAGAAGGACGCTGAGCTAATATCAAATATTGAGTAACAACTAAGAACTTAAGAGAGAAGTAACAACAAAATGACTGGTAAACAAAAAGCTGCTATGTTACTGATGAGTTTGGATGCAGTAACCGCTGCCGAACTTCTTAAAGGTATGCCGCCGGAGAAAATCCGGGATATTGGAACAGAGCTGGCACAATTAGACGCATCAAATGAACAAAATAATAAAAATAAGATAAACATCGCTCGGGAATTCTGTGAGTCGCTACAAAATACACAAACAAAAACATTCGGCATAAAAAGTTTTTTTAATGAAACACTCGTCAATGTTGTCGGCCAGGATAAAGCCAGCCAAATTCAATCACAAATTATAAAAGCTACCGAGCAAAAAAATCCATTTATGGCAATCCGTTCAGCCAGTACGGATGAACTTGTCCTCGCACTCAAAGGCGAACACAAACAAACAATAGCTGTGGTACTTTCGGAACTTAGCCCACAGAAAAGCCAGGATGTATTATCGTTACTGGACGAAAAAAGCCGTCTCGAAGCCGTCTGCAAAATGACAAGTATCGGCCTGCTCGGCCAAGAGGTTAAACACCGAATAGCAACTACGGTTTGCCAGCGGCTTAAAACATTTAAGGGTGAAACTCTTCCAGTAAAACAAGAACAAAACCTGCGAAAACTGGCTGTGATGTTAAGCGGGCTGGAAAAAAATCTTCGGACACAAATGCTCGATGAAATCAAAAAACAGGACAAAAAAACTTCTGAAATGGTAAAGAACCTGATGGTAACATGGGAAGATATTACGTCAATAGCTGACCGTTCGCTGCAGGAAGCTCTGCGTTCAGTAGAATCGGCTACTTTGGCACTGGCACTTTTCGGAGCAGATGAAGAAACAGCACAAAAAATCCGCTCAAATATATCCGAGCGTGCCGCTGCAACACTTGAAGAAGAAATGTCCTTAATGCAGGAACCCCTGGAAGCAGAAATCCTTAAAGCGAGAGAAGAAGTGGTAAACCCGCTTCGCGAAGCAAATGAAAAAGATGCCTTAAGATTTGTGCAGCAAAAATAAGATTGGGCAAATGGTTACGATACAACTTGAAAATCCGATTGCATTTGTAAAAATTCTGGATGACAGCAGAAACAATGCTGTAGATTCATCTGAAAAAAATGACGGGACTGAATCCATGATGCGCAACATGGAGCATCAAAAGAATCGTTTTTCAAGGACGTGCAATACAATTAAAACGGTATGCGAAAAACTCAAAAACCTTCACGACAAAGCATTAGCTGAACACAGCGAGGGAATCGCAAAACTGGCAGTTGAAATCGCAAGAAAAATACTATCACAAAAAATACAGGATAAAGACTATGAAATCGAATCTATAGTTAAAAAAGCACTCAGCAATGCCACTGTACAAAATGATATTGTCGTACATCTAAATCCCGAAGACCTCACTGAGTATCAAAAAATTCAACGGGATAACAATGCTGAAATATCTACTGATATAAAATTTGTTTCAGATGCTAATATTGGACAAGCTGAATGTTTAATAGAAACTCCAAAAGGAATAATCGAATCGCTGATTGATTCACACCTTGAACAGGTTTCCAAGGCACTGCAAAGCAGCGGATAAAAACAGAAATTTATGTAATACGAGAAAACTTATGCCAACAGCTAATTGTGATATTTCATCTGGTGTTGCCAAGCAATCCTCTATGGAATTGGATACTAAATATAACATCGATTTCGATAAATTTCACTCAGCACTGGAGAATGTCAATCTTCTTACTTACAGGGGATTCGTGGTAAAAGTATCTGGGCTCACAGTTGAATCCAATGGGCCTGTAGTAGGCATAGGCGAACTCTGTAATATCCAGATTCGCAATAATAAAAATGTGCTGGCTGAAGTTGTTGGCTTTAATAATGACCATCTTATCCTGCTGCCATTGGAACATATCGAAGGCATATCACCTGGCGATGCGGTGACGGCTCAGGCAACTTCACGCCATATCAAATTAAGTGAAAATGTTCTTGGCAGAGTTCTAAATGGACTGGGTGAACCAATCGATGGCAAAGGTCCGCTGACAGGAACAGATAAAAAGCCATTGGACGTAAATAGCCCGGCTCCAATGAGTCGCGAAAAAATAACCAAGCATCTCGCTTTGGGAATTCGCTCCATAGATGGATTATTAACCTGTGGCAAAGGCCAGCGTATGGGCATTTTCGCAGGCAGTGGTGTTGGTAAAAGTGTGCTTCTCGGAGACATTGCAAATTCAAGCGAAGCATCTGTCAATGTTGTGGCAATGATAGGCGAAAGAGGCAGGGAAGTTCGCGAATTTCTCGAAGAAAATCTCGGCGAACAAGGCCTTGCTCGCAGCGTGACTGTTGTCGCTACTTCAGATTCACCGCCAATTCAGCGGGTAAAAGCTGCGTTTCTCGCTGTTACAATTGCTGAATATTTCAGAGACAAAGGCAAAGATGTCCTATTTATGATGGATTCATTGACACGTTTCGCTCAGGCACAACGGGAGATAGGTTTGGCTGCGGGTGAGCCGCCAACAACAAAAGGATATTGTCCAAGTGTTTTTTCGCTGATGCCGCGTCTGATAGAGCGTCTCGGCTGCACAGAAAATGGCAGCATAACAGGGATTATGACAGTTCTTGTTGAAAACGACGATTTGACAGACCCTGTGGCCGACAGCGCCAGAAGTTTGCTCGATGGACATATAGTATTGTCAAGAAAACTGGCTGACCGTGGACACTATCCAGCTGTAGATACAATGGCAAGCGTAAGCCGACTGATGCCTATGGTAACAAGCCAGGAGCATCGGCTCGCTGCACAAAAACTCAGACAAATATATGCCATTTATACTGACGCTGAAGATTTGATAAATATCGGAGCATTTTCGCCCGGCAGTAATCGGCGAATCGATGGTGCCCTGGCGATGATAGATAGAATAAATAATTTTCTCATCCAGCCAATCCGAAAAAAAACTGATTTCCCAGAAACTGTTAATCGTTTAACTGATATTGCCAAATCATGGCAGGAATTGCTGAAAGTTGATGATTAGTAAATGCCAAATAAAAATTGAAGATAGCCAACTATGAGACGATTTGTATGGCGGCTGCAGAGAGTTCTTGATGTTAGAACAAAGCAAGAACAGATAGAAAGAGTTGAGCTGATGATGCTAACTGAAAAACTGGCCAAGACAAGAGCTGAACTGATGATGCAAAAAAGAATATTGAAAAATATAATATCTCAAATAACAAAAAAGGATGCTCATCAGCGTTTGAGTGAACAGGAACTCTTTTTGCGGTGTTCGCAGGAAAGCGATTTACGCATAAAACAGCTTGGAAATCAGGTTGGCCAATTAGAATCACAGCAAAAAGAAAAAATAGCAGAAGTAATTAAACTCAAAAAGTTAACAGAAGGTTTGGAAAAATTACGAGCACAAACAAAAAAAGATTTTATGTACAAAGAAGAACAACTTGAACAAAAACAGCTCGATGAAGGAGCTGTAGTTGGTTTTGTACGAAAAAGTTATAAATGATTTGGAGAAAATAATCGTGAGTAAAAAATTAGTAATAATAGCCATTGTAGCAGGACTGGTCAACTTTACAGGGGCTTTCGCTCTCGTGTGGTTCACTAAACAAACCCCGCCAACAGAAAATAATGCAAGCGATGACAGCTTAAATCAGCAGGCATTTATGCAAAACGGAATTGACTTGAATCCGCCACAATCAAAATCCTTTATGACAGATAAAATTGGAAATGATTATGCCTCTAAAAAAATAGTTCTGAAAGAAAAACAATTCAAAGATCTCATATACGAGGCCAGAGAAAAAATACAGGAATATAATAATAAGCTAAATGACTTTGACCTGCGAGAACAACGACTGCAAATCACGCATAATATGGTTAAAAAGGATGTCGAAAAACTCAATAACCTACAAATACAACTTGCTTCAACTGTTGTTGGTCTAAAAGAAGAACGAGAGAAACTGTTAAATAGTCAGATTGAAGTCGTTAAAAACGAAAAGAAAAATTTGGTATCGATAGCAGCTGCTTATGACAAAATGGATGCCGCAAGCGCAAGTAAAATATTGATTAACATAAGCCGCTCACCAAGTAGTAACCCAAACAACAATGATAACATCGATGAAGCCGTAAAAATCGTATATTATATGACAGAACGTACCAAAGCAAAACTGCTGGCGGAAATGGTTAACTTAGAGCCAAGACTTGCAGCAGAATTATGCCAAAGACTAAAACAAATAACTGAAAAAGAGTAGCTCTATGGATATTGCAACAATAGTAGGAATAATTCTTGGACTTGGAGTCATTACAACTTCCATAGTTGTCGGCGGCGGCTGGCAGATATTTGTTCATCTTCCATCGCTGGCAATAACAATAGGCGGAATGCTCTGCTCTACGCTTATACATTTTTCACTGCCGCAGTTTCTGGGAATATTTTCAATAGTCAAAAAGACGCTTATTTCTAAAATTCCGCCGCAATCAGAGCTAATCCAGAAAATGGTTAATTATGCAGCTATTAACAGACGCGATGGAGCTCTCGCTCTTGAGCAGGAAATCAGCAAAGCAGACAATAATTTTCTTGTGAAAGCTATGCAAATGCTTGTTGATGGCCAGGATGCTGAAAAAATTCGGGATTTAATGTCACTGGAAATACAATACCTTCAGGAACGTCATTCCAATGGTAAAAAAATCCTGGAATTTATGGGAGCTGCTGCTCCGGCATTTGGAATGATAGGAACACTTATCGGCTTAATCCAGATGCTCAGAAATTTAAGCTCACCGGAATCAATCGGAGCTGGAATGGCTGTTGCACTTATTACAACATTTTACGGAGCGCTTTCAGCAAATCTCATCTTCATTCCATTAGCTGGCAAACTCGGCATCTACTCCAAAGCAGAAACGATTACAGTGGAAATGATAGTAGAAGGTATCTGTGCCATCGCTGGCGGTGAAAATCCAACAGCTGTTCGTGAAAAATTGCATGCATTTGTTTCACAGGGCAACAGAACAGAAATAAAGGCCAACATATAATAAAATGTTGCGTGAAAAAAGATCACCGCAGACCGACAAATCAGGAGGTGCCCCGAAGTGGATGGTAACCTTCAGCGATTGTATGACGCTGCTGC
>JAGLSG010000002.1 GCA_023135865.1 Planctomycetota bacterium
TCTATTTTTTCTAAAAGCTTTGCAACGATTACATCGCCATGCTCTCCGCAATTATCCACGATTTGAGTTGCCGGAGCTTTAAGAGCTTTTGCCAAAATATCAAAACCAATTTTTTCATCACCTTTAACTTTTGCCTTTGCCTTTTCGACTGTAGCTATGGCGTGCAGGAAAATCAGGCCGCCTCCAACTACTACACCTTCCTGGGCTGCAGCTCTCGTTGCGTGAAGGGCATCTTCCAATAAATCTTTTCGCTCTTTCATTTCGGTTTCGGTTGGCGAGCCGGCTTTAATAACTGCAACACCGCCAGCTAATTTGGCAAGACGTTCCTGGAGTTTTTCTTTATCGTAATTGCTCGTCGATTTTTCGATTTGCGAGCGAATCTGTTCGCAGCGAGCGGCTATATCTTTTTTCTTTCCAGCTACTTCGATAATGGTTGTGTTTTCTTTTCCAGCTATGATTTTTTTGGCCTGACCGAGTTGCGAAAGCTCAACTGTTTCAAGTTTGATTCCCAAATCTTCTGAAATTACTTTGGCTCCTGTTAGAACGGCAATATCTTCGAGCATTGCCTTTCTGCGGTCGCCAAAACCAGGTGCTTTTACAGCACAAACTTTTAATACGCCCTGCAAACGGTTAATCACAAGAGCTGCCAGCGCATCACCTTCAATATCTTCTGCGATAATCAACAATGGCTTTCCAGTACCAGCTGTTTTTTCCAGCAGCGGCACGAGATCTCGAACGTTGGAAATTTTCTTTTCGTGCAGCAGAATATAAGCATCTTCAAGAACAGCTTCAAGCGTAACTGAATCGGTCATAAAATATGGCGAGATGTATCCCTTGTCGAATTGCATACCTTCGACTATAGTCAGCTCGTTTTCCATCGCATTGCCTTCTTCGATTTCGATTACGCCTTCTTTGCCGACCTTGTCCATAGCGTCGGCGAGAATCTGGCCGACCTGCGGGTCGTTATTTGCGCTTATGGTAGCAACTTTTGCAAGGTCGTCATGGCCTTTTACAGCGGTGCTTGCTGACTTGATAAATTCCGTAGCAGCGGCAACTGCTTTATTTATGCCGCGTTGAATAGCTGTCGGATTAACGCCAGCCGTCACATTTTTCAAGCCCTCGGTATAAATTGCTTCAGCGAGAACGGTTGATGTCGTTGTTCCGTCGCCTACTGTATCGGCGGTTTTGCTGGCCACTTCGTTAACCATTTTTGCGCCCATATTTTTAAATGGCTCGGCCAGTTCGATTTCTTTACTGACCGATACGCCGTCTTTGGTTACTTTCGGTGAGCCCCAGCTTTTATTTAAGATAACATTTCTGCCTGTAGGTCCGAGTGTTATTTTGACTACTTTTGCCAGTTGACTGAGACCGTCTTTAAGTTCTGCTCTTGCCGCATCACCAAACATTAATTGCTTTGCCATATTTCATTTCCCTTTTTAATTACCTTTTTTTTCATTACCGCTCCATTACCCATCTTCGCTAAAGCTACGATGGGCAGGCTGTCGCGGCTCTGAATTCTGTATTCTCTTTTTATTTTTCAACGATTCCCAGTACATCTTTTTCTGAAAGGATTACGTATTTTTCTCTATCGATTTCGATTTCGTTTCCCATATACTTTGCATAAATAACTTCATCGCCTTTTTTCAAATCCATTTTGATTCTTTTGCCGTCGTCTTGCAGTTTACCCGGGCCGACAGCTATGATTTTTCCTGCCTGTGGTTTTTCTTTTGCATTATCCGGCAGAATTATTCCGCCAGCTGTTTTTTCTTTTGCCTTTAATTGTTGAATTACAACTCTATCGTCCAATGGTTTCAGTTTCATAGCCAACTCCTCTGCTTAGATAGCAATTTTATTTTTGGTTTTAATTTCGACCTGTAGTAAGCCAGTCGAATCTATTACGATTTGTTTTGTTTCATCGCCTTCGGTTGTTATTACGCCGTTAGCTGTTATAAGTTTTACAATAGTTTTTCTTTTTGCTCGCTGCATTTTTCCCTGCTTACTTAGTATCTCGACAATTACTTTCTCGCCGATTTTTCTTGCCGCATATTTTGTCAGCAGATACCGGCCTTTGCGATAGCCGAAGCCATCGCCTGCATCTTCATATAATGTTCCCTCTGCCAGACCGTTTTCGTCAAGGCAAACGAGAAGTGTAAGCGGGTCGAGCGAATCTTCGGTTGTATTTTGCACAACTTTTCCGAGCGGAATAATTGCTCCGGAGCGAATTTTCAAAACCGGCTGATTTGCATCCTTTGCCGGATTTTCGCCGACGAGTGAAATTTCTCGCCAAACGCCGGTTAATTCAGGAACAGTTTCTTTTGAACTTTCCTTTAATTGTGGTTCGACCAGTAAATCACCGCCGAGCAAAAAAGCACTATCTTCGCTTCGCAATTTCAAATTGGTTGGCTCAGCAAAAAATAATGGCCGCATTACGGGCAAACCCGTAACAGATGCTTCGTAAAATAATGTGTAGAGATACGGCAAAAGTCGATAGCGTCTTTCAAGTGCTGCTCGGCAGCTCCGCTCAACATTTTCGCCAAAGCTCCACGGCTCTTTGTCCATATTGCCTTTACAGGTGTGGCCGCGTGCAAACGGAAGCAACGCTCCAACGCCCATCCATCGAGCGAATAATTTACCGTCGCCATCTTCGCAGAATCCGCCAATGTCCGGGCCGCTGAACGGCTGGCCGGACAGGCCAAGATTCAAAGCCATAGAAACCGAATCTTCCAAATGATTCCAATCGGAAGTATTATCTCCCGTCCACGTGGCTGCGTAACGATGGCCGCCGATGAAATTGGCACGTGTTAAAACGAATGGCCGTTTGTCGGGATTGGCTGTTAGAATTCCTTCACGTGTTGCGCGAACCATCAGCATACCGTAAACATTGTGATATTGTGCGTGCGTGCCTTGCGGCAATTTTCCGCCGCCTCTATGAACATTATCCAGCGGCATTGTGCCTGTTGCTGATTTGAAAACAGCCGGCTCATCCATATCATTCCAAACGCCGTCAATTCCTGTAGCCATAAAATCTTTGTAAAGACCAGCCCACCATTTTCGAGTTTCCGGTCGCGTGAAATCCGGGAACGCACAATCGCCCGGCCAAACCTTGCCATTATATTCTTTGCCGTCAGCGGTTTTTACCCAATGGTCGCCGGAGCAGCCCTGGTCATAAACGAAGTAACCCTTTTCAGCTTTTACGCCCGGGTCAATCATCCATATTGATTTGAATCCCATTTTATGAAGAGCGTCATTTAGTTCAGCCGGATTTGGAAAACCTTTTTTGTCAAAGGTGAAAATTCTAAAGCCGTCCATATAATCGATGTCCATCCAGATTACATCGCAGGGGATATTTCTGCTGCGAAAGCCGTTGGCGATTTCCATTACGCGGCTTGCCGGATAATACGACCAGCGGCACTGATGGTAGCCGAGCGACCATCTCGGCGGAAGCGGCATTTTGCCAATCAAGTTGGCCAAAGCCGTTAAAACTTCCTGCGGCGAATTGCGGTTGATAATAATTACCGGAAAATTTTCAGCGGAACTAAATTCTATTCCGTTTACAAGATTCACCCAGCATTTATAAGTGGTGTCAGCGAGAACGCCAAAAGCAGTTCCATCTTTGCGGACAGCCAATACCCACGGATGAGATTGATACAGTGAATCGTTCAACCGATTGTAGCCGAAGCAGTCCTTGTTCCAGCAGGCGATTGCTTTGCCATTTCTAAGAAGTGAACCAGCTACTTCGCCTGTTCCGTACAGACTTGTTCCATCTTCTATTTTGATTTTTGCCGAGTAGCGGCCAAGTCCATCTTTGCCGAAAGAGGGCATCGGTCTAAAAGATTTGTCCACTGAACCGATTACGACCGGCTCATTTTCCAGCGCCATTGAAAGCGGCAATTGATTCGGCTCAATTCCGGGTGCATAAAAACGAGCAATACCATCTGCGAGCAGCTGCGATTTGCCAGCCAGCTTGGAGCAACTTCCGCTGACAATTACGAGCAGCAGAACAGACGCTGTCGTAATTTTTGCCAACACATTCAATTGTCTTTTGGTATCTGCCATTTCAAAAAATAATTTTTAATTCTAATTTTTTAATTCTGAATTCTAAATTTATTACATCATTCCGCCCATGCCTGGCATTCCGCCCATTCCCATACCGCCCATACCTGGCATACCGCCCATGCCACCGCCCATGCCTCCCATTCCACCGGCTCCAGCCGGCATATCCGGCTCATCTTTCGGCTGGTCGGTGATAAGGCAATCAGCTGTCAAAAGCATTCCGGCTATACTGACCGCTGATTCCATTGCGATTCTGGTAACTTTTACCGGGTCGATAATTCCAGCTGCGAGCAGGTCTTCGTATTTGTCTGTATTGGCGTTGTAGCCAAAGCCGTCTTTTGACTCGATTACATTATTTACTACAACGTTTGCGATTTGGCCGGCATTGTCAGCGATGTGGTAGCAGGGTTTTGTAAGTGCTTTTTCAACTATTTGGGCTCCGGTTTTTTCATCGCCTTTTAATTTCAATTGTTTAACTGCTTCAATGCAGCGAATCAGAGCCACTCCGCCGCCTGCTACTATTCCCTCTTCGATTGCCGCTCTTGTGGCGTGAAGTGCGTCTTCGATTCTTGCTTTTTTCTCTTTCATTTCAGCTTCGCTTGCAGCGCCGATATTTATTTGAGCTACGCCGCCGGTCAACTTGGCCAATCTTTCCTGAAGTTTTTCTATGTCGTAATCGCTGGTTGCTGTTTCGATTTCAGCTCTGATTTGACTGATTCTGCCGCTAATATCCTGCTGGCTTCCGGCTCCTTCGACGATGATAGTATTGTCATTATCGATGGTAACTTTTTTTGCCTGGCCGAATTGCTTTATGCTAACGCTTTCCAGTTCGATTCCCAAATCTTTGAAGATTGCTTCGGCTCCGGTCAGAGCTGCAATATCAGCGAGCATCGCTTTTCGCCTGTCGCCATAGCCGGGTGCTTTTACCGCTGCAACATTTAATACGCCTTTTAATTTATTAACTACGAGCATTGCGAGTGCTTCGCTTTCAACGTCTTCAGCGATAATTAAAAGCGGCCTTTTACTTTTTGCGATTTTTTCCAACAGTGGAACCAGCTTTGTCACATTGCTGATTTTGTCTTCATAGACGAGAATGTACGGCTTTTCCAGCTCGCATACCATATTATCTGCATCAGTTATGAAATGCGGCGAAAGGTATCCGCGGTCGAACTGCATACCTTCGACAAAATCGACTGTAGTATCGAGCGATTTGCCCTCTTCGACTGTGATTACGCCGTCTTTGCCGACCCGCTGAAAAGATTTAGCCATAATTTTTCCGATTTCCATATCGTTATTAGCTGATACAGCTGCGATGTTGATTATGTCTTTATCTTTTGTAATATCGATTGGATTGGCGAGTTTGGCGAGCTTGTCTGTAACGACTTTTGCAGCTTTTTGCATACCGCGATTCAATGACATTGCATCAGCTCCGGCTGCGAGATTTCGGCAGGCCTCTTTGAACATTGCTTCTGTCAAAACGGTTGCTGTTGTTGTTCCATCGCCGGCTATTTTTGAGGTTTTGCTCGCCGCTTCTTTAACGAGTGTTGCGCCGAGATTTTCAGCTTTATCTATGAGTTCGATTTCTTCAGCAACGGTTACGCCGTCTTTTGTTACGGTCGGGCCGCCCCAGCCCTTATCGATGATTGCGTTTCGACCGCGTGGACCGAGTGTCGATTTAACTGCCGCAGCCAGTTTTTCAACGCCGGTGAGTAACTTAGCTCTTGCGTCAGATTCAAATGCCATGTCCTTAATTGCCATAATTGCCTTCTCCTTCGTTTGATATTGCTATTTACGACTTTGTTTATTTTCGCCTAATTTATACCAGATGTGCAAAGCTAATGCCAGTTTTTGAGATTAAAACGATTTTTTTGGCTTATTTATATGTAAATGCTTATTTTTGCGATGTTTAGGTGTCTTATGGACTGCAAAAACTAATGATTTGCTGATGATTTGTAATTGTTAGATTTGCCAGTTTTGGCAGGAAAGCAAAGCCGACTTAGCCAAACTGACAGTTTTGGTGTGGAAAACAAAAAAAAGGCGGGAAAATTCGACAAATTTTCCCGCCTTTTGATAGTTTACTATGAACAATGAACACACAACTATGAACTAACTGATTTCTTCAGCTATCCAGCCGGTCAGCTCTGTAACATCTTCGAGCGTAATATCGCCCATATGAGCGATTCGGAATGCCTCTTCTTTCAGCTTACCATAGCCGTTTCCGAAAATGGTATTATGCTTTTCCTGGACGGCTTTAATCGTTTCAGCCACGTTAATACCTTTTGTGTTCTTAATGGTTGTGAGCGTATTTGTTGCGTATTTTTCCTCGCAGAACAGGCCAAAGTTTTCTTTCGCCCAATTTCTGACGAAATCAGCCATTGTTTTATGACGTTTCCACACGTTCTCCATACCTTCTTTAACGAGTTTTCTGCACTGATAATTCAGAGCCATTATGTGCGGAATATTTGGCGTAACAAGCGTCTGATTTTTCGCAGCGGCTTTTGCCCAGAGCTGGAAGTCGAAATAATAACCTCTATTTGCTACGCTTTTGCTTTTTTCCAAAGCTCGGTCGCTAACCAAAGCTATTGCCAGTCCCGGCGGAATTCCAAATGCCTTTTGCACCGAAGCCAAAGCGATATCCCAGCCAAGCTCATCGAAATGCACCGGCAGGCCGACCATAGCACTGACCGCATCAACGAGAACCAAAACGTCAGGATATTTTTCCTTCATCATTTTACTGATTTCGTAAACCGGATTCATTAAGCCGGTACTGGTTTCACTGTAAACGATTGTTATTGCTGCGTAATTTCCGTTTGCGAGTTTTTCATCGAGCAATTCAGCTGTTGTTGGTTTGCCCCAATCGACTTTTAATCGCTCAACTTTTCTGCCGCAGCTCTCTATTACGTCAGCCCATTTATCACTGAAAGCTCCGCAGCAGGCGGCGAGAACGGTTTCGTCTTCTTTTACGCAGTTGCGAATAGCGGCTTCCCATAAACCGGAAGCGGAGGAGGTGGAGAGGAAAACATTTTGGCTTGTAAAAAACATTTCTTTTAACATTTCTACGGTTTCGCCGTGCAGCTGAGCGTACTCTTTGCCGCGATGACCGAGCGTTGGCAGTGCCAATTGTGCCAGAACATCTTCATCGACCTTAATTGGGCCGGGAATGAAGAGTCGTGGCGGTTTTTTCCAATCTACCATTTCCTCTACTCACTTTCTTTTTGAAAAAAAGTTAAAATTACTAATTATTAAACATTACAATTTATTTATTGTAAGACCGGTGTACATTTTCGGATAGAAAAATGTCGATTTTTGCGGCATCTTTTCGCCGCTTTGGGTAACTGATTTTATTTCTCTGGTCGTTGGCGAATTCATAAAAAATGCAACCTGCATTTGGCCGTTGTCAATTTTTTCAATCGATTCGGCAATTCCGCTTCCGGTATCTTTTACATATTCTATATTTCCACCAGCAGCTACTTTTGCCTCGTCGAGGCCTAAGTGCTTTTCAATGAGCAACTTATGCAGTACGGAAACGTCGAGAGCTTTCCAGTTATCGCTCCTGCCGGTGGCGGCAGAGTCCATTGCTTCTTTTTTCTCCAGACTCGCTGCGTAAAAAGCACCATTGCTGCCATAGATTCCAAATACGTTCGTCGCTGTTTTTTGTTCGCTCTTCATTTGTTCGAGCATCTTTTCTTTTGCAGCTGATTTTTCCTGCGGATTTTCAAAACGGTATTCTGTAATCTTGAAATTCTCTTTCAAATTTGTGAGAAATTTTTCAAAATCAAAGTCGTCCATATTGCCCGCCAAACGATGAGTGGCCAGAACGACAAGTCCTGCATTATTTGTATTGACCATTGCTACCATCTGATAATCAGCTGCCGGATTTTTGCTTTCTTTGCGATAATTCAAGGCAGTTTCGTAGCGGTGATGGCCGTCAGCAATTATGCAGTTTTTGTCTAAGAGCATTTTTTCGATTTGCTCGATTTCATTTTTATCGTTGATTGCAAATAATCTATGCCGAACATTTTGCTCATCTGCAAAATCGATAAGCGCTTCCTGCGTAGCTGCTTTTTCAATAATTTTATCTGCGATTTGCTGCTGGTCTTCGTAGAGCATAAAAATCAAGCCGAATTGCGCCTCGGTTGCTCTTGTTAGATTCAGTCGGTCGATTTTTGGCTTGTCGAGCGTTTGTTCGTGAGCGCTGATTTCGCCCGTGGTGAGCTTTGCCGAACCGCCTGATTTTGAGGTGAATTCTTCGAGCTTGAGCAAGCTGATAAATCCGCTGCGACAGATTGCTTCGCCAGCCACTTTGAAATCCTGAACGTAGGCGTAAATTGCATCAGCTGAATCTTTTTTTAATGCTCCGCATTCGAGCCAGCTGTTAAAATGGCCAGCTGCACGTGTGTATTGATTATTGGTTTCATTGTCGGAATTGGATTTTTTGCCGTTTATAATTCTCACTATATTATATTCGCTTTTTTCATAAAGCTGCTGACGCAATTTGTCATCAATAACGTCATACGGCGGAGCGATGCAATCGCCAACACTGGCCACTTTGGTTTTGTCGAACCTGACTGCTCTAAACGGCTTAATTTCCATAATTTTACCTTGTGCCTCTTAAAAAAAATTAAAAATAAACTGTGGAAACAGAGAATGATACTTCCAAACGCACGATACGTCAAACATTTCAAAAATGTTAATTATCGCCGGAGCGTTCGGAAAGTTTTTCAGCGAAATACTTATTTATTGCAGCTGCAGCTCCTCTGCCCTGACCCATAGCGAGAATTACCGTAGCTGAGCCGAGTACAATATCACCACCTGCCCAAACGCCATCGATTGACGTTTTGCAGTTTTCATCTACGATGATATTTCCCCATTTATTGAATTTCAGATTCGGCGTGGTTTGGCCGATGAGCGGATTTGCACCATTGCCGATAGCTATAATCACCGCATCCAGGTCGATTGTAAATTCTGAATTTTCTATTGCGACCGGTCTGCGTCTGCCGGATTCGTCCGGCTCGCCAAGCTCGTATTTAATACATTCAACTGCTTTTACGCAGCTGTTTTCATCGCCGATAATTTTTTGCGGGCTTTGCAGCGTATGAAATTCGACGCCTTCTTCTTTTGCGTGATGCACTTCTTCGACTCTGGCCGGCATTTCTTTTTCAGTTCTTCTGTAGAGCAGATAAACTTTTTCAGCTCCGAGTCGCAAAGCCATTCTGCTGCAATCCATTGCCACATTTCCGCCGCCAACTACCGCTATTTTTTTCGAGCGAATAATCGGAGTATCCGAGCCGTTGCCGAATTTGTAGGCCTTCATAAGATTGGCTCTCGTTAGATATTCATTTGCACTGTAAACACCGACCAGCGATTCGCCTTCGATTCCCATAAATTTCGGCAGGCCGGCTCCAACGCCAATATATACTGCATCGAAACCATCTTCGCTCATTAACTGCTCGATGGTTCTCGTTTTGCCGACGATAAAATTGCGAACGATTTTTACGCCCATTTTTTCAAGAACATCGATTTCTTTTTGGACGATTTTTTTCGGCAGCCGAAATTCAGGGATTCCATAAACCATAACTCCGCCGGTTTTGTGGAAGGCCTCGAACATTGTAACATCGTGTCCGGCTCTCGCCGTGTCAGCTGCTGCGACAATTGAGCCGGGCCCTGAACCGATTACTGCTACTTTTATTTTGGTTTTTGCAGCAATTTTTGGAACATCTTTTTCATTTTGTTTGTCGCCCCAGTCAGCTGCGAATCTTTCCAATCTGCCGATTGAAACGGCTTTATTTACGTCTTTGAACTTCAAGCCGACCGTGCATTTTTCCTGACATTGTACTTCCTGCGGACAGACTCTTCCGCAGACCGCCGGCAGAAGTGAATTTTCTTTAATAATGCCAAGTGCTTTTGCGAATTCGCCATCTGCAATAGCTGTTATAAAATCTTTTATATTTATTCTGACCGGGCAGCCGTTTACGCAAGGCGCTGTTTTGCAGCCGAGGCAGCGCATCGCTTCGAGCCGTGCCTGCGTTTCGCTGTAGCCGGTTGTAACTTCTTCGACGTTATTTTTTCTTTCCATTGCATCCTGCTGCGGCATCTGCTGGCAGGGTATGGCGAATCTATCCGATGGTTTTAATCGGCCTTGCTTTTGCTTTTCAAGCAATTCATCGAGAAGTTGTTGTCTTTCTTTTTCAATCATAAATTCGTATTTCGTATCTTGTCATTGCGAGGCCTGTCTTGTAGGCCGCGGCAATCTTGATTTTGAACTTTGAGATTGCTTCGCTTTGTCCTTCGACAAGCTCAGGACTTTGCTCGCAATGACATTTTGTGATTTTACTTTTTACGCTCTGTTTTTTTATCTAATCCTATTTTACATTTATGTTCTTTATATTGTTCAAGTGCTTTTTGTTCGTGATTTTTATAAGCGTTTAATCTTTTGAGCATTAAATCGAAGTTGACTTTATGGCCATCAAATTCCGGCCCGTCAACGCAGACGAATTTTGTTTCTCCGCCGATTTCAACTCGGCATCCGCCGCACATTCCCGTGCCGTCAATCATAATTGTATTGAGCGAAACATCCGTCGGTACATCAAATTGCTTTGTTACTTCGCAGCAGAATTTCATCATTACAGCCGGCCCGATTACAAATACTTTGTCCGGCTTTTGCTTTCGCTGACAAATTTCTTTTAAGGGTTCGGTTACGAGTGCCTTTCGGCCGAGCGAGCCATCATCGGTAGTTACGATTAGTTCATCGGAAATTGCGGCAAATTCACTTTCGAGAATTAACAGCTCTTTGTTTCTTGCTCCCAAAATGCTGATGATTTTATTTCCTTGTTTCTTAAGAGCCGTTGCGATTGGCAGCAGTGGCGCGCATCCGATTCCGCCGCCGACACAAACCACTAGTCCGAAATTTTCGAGATGAGTTGGTTTGCCGAGAGGGCCGGCTATGTTTTCTATTGTTTCGCCGACTTTCAAATCAGCGAGTTCTGTGGTGGTTTTGCCGAGCCGCTGCCAGATTAGCCGAATTGTGCCTTTTTCGGCGTTGGAAGCTGCAATTGTCAGCGGAATCCGCTCGCTGTATTCACTGTTTATAGCGAGAATTATAAACTGGCCGGGCTTTGCAGCTGAAGCAATCAGTTCAGCGGACACGTCAATAGCAAAAACGTTTTCAGAAAGCTGCTCTTTATGTATAATTTTATGCGACATTTTTTTTACTCGTCCAAAAATAAAATTTCTCTCAAACCCTGATTCTGCCATTTTAACCAGCTCGTGTCAAGTGAGCCGTTGGCCGGCAAAAATCAGCTTGGCAGTTTTGAAAAATTATGGTATCTCAATAAAAGTAAGAAACGGTATTCAAAGCGAAAAAAGACGGCAAGTTGACGACAGTTTTGCCGAATTTTATGTTTTTATTTGCTTTGATTATCTTGTTTATCACTATTTTTAATATCTAATCGTGTATTTATTCGTTGTTTTTTTGTTTTTATTTTAGGTTTTAATTCAAAATGAAAATTTATGACTGTATTATAATCGGAGCCGGCCCGGCTGGTCTGGCGGCGGCTCTTTACGCATCACGCGACAGATTCAAAACGCTGGTTCTCGAAAAATTTTATCCCGGCGGACAAATCAATAACACAAACCGAATAGAAAATTATCCCGGAATAAAACAAATTGATGGCCCGGCTCTGATTGAGCAGTTGAAGGGGCAGGCAGAAAGTTTCGGAGCAGAAATAAAAAGCACCGCCGAAGTTACAAAGCTGGAAAAACTTTCCAATGGAAATATCGAAATTTCCTGCGGCGATGAAAAATACGTTTCAAGAGCAGTCATTCTCGCACCCGGAAGCGATTACAAAAAATTGGGCGTGCCCGGTGAAGAAAAATTCAGAAATTCCGGAACGGGCGTTAGCTATTGCGGAACCTGTGATGCTCCTTTTTACAGGGGAAAAGAAGTTGTAGCTGTAGGCGGCGGAAATACAGCTATTGAAGAAACACTGCATTTGGCAAAATTTGCAGAGAAAGTAACACTCGTCCATCGCCGAGATGAATTTCGAGCCACAAAAACACTCGCCGAAGAACTGCTCGCAAAAGTGAATGAGCCGAATTCAAATTTGCTCGTAAGATACGACTCAGTCGTAACGGCAATCGAAGGCGAAGATAAGGTTCAAGCGGCAAAAATAAAAAATGTGAAAACCGGCGAAGAAGAAAACTACCCTTGTGATGGCGTATTTATTTTTATTGGAATGGTTCCCAATACCGCATTTTTGAATGGCTTTGTCGATTTGACCGAGAGCGGCTTTATAAAATGTGATAGTGCGTATCTTAGAACGAAAATTCCCGGCGTATTTACAGCTGGTGATTGCCGAGCCGGTGCTGCAATGCAGCTTGCAACGGCGACCGCTGATGGCGTTTTGACAGCTATGCTCCTGAAGCAGTATTTCAGAGATGCAAATTGGTGGAGTCAAATGCCGGACGATTCAACCCAGGCAAGTGGATGGTAGGAAACATCAGCAAAGCTAAAAACTTAAAGTGTAAAACTCAAAACCAAAATTCAAAGCTTAAAATTTTTGACTGCAACTTAAACCGGACATTGGCAGCTTTGAGTTTTAAGCTATGGTTTTTAGTTTTAAACTTTTAGCTTTAAACTTTGTTCTTTACAGCAGTTCATCAATCGCAGCGGACATATCTTTTTTACTGGCAAGCCCGACCCATTTCTTTTCCACCTGACCGTTTTTGAAAAGGATGATTGTTGGGATTGCGTTGATGCCGAATTCCATAGCACTATCACGTGCCTCATCCGTATCGAGTTTGCAGATTCTGGCTTTGCCATCATAATCAGCTGCGATTTCCTCAAGGATTGGAGCCATCATTTTACACGGGCCGCACCACGGTGCCCAGAAATCAACGAGAACCGGCACCTCACTACTGTGAACCATCTCATCGAATGTAGTATCGTTTAACTCGATTACGTTTTCAGCCATTTCCCCTGCCTTTCCTTATAACAAATGCCAAATATACGGCGGTGATTCTATCAGCCGAGCTGGAATTAGTCAACTGTAAATTAGTTGCTGGTTGCTTGTTAATTGAGGCCGCCGAAGGCGACACTAACAACTAACAACAGTCCCTTATTTACAATTCGCTTAATTGCGATTTTTGTGTTGGGATTTTTGTGCCTGCTTTTTTCGCTGGAATTTCTACGATTGCAATTGGCGGTGTTTTTTGCTGCGATTGAGTTTGTTTTTGGTCTTGCGAAATTTCCTGAGTGATTTCTTCTGTTATTTCCTGCGGTTTTTCAGCTTGCGGAATCTTAGATTCTGATTCCTCCTCCTGCAAAGCGAGCATTGCATCACGAACCGCTTTTTCAGCCGGCACATCTGTCAGCGGTCTAATGTAGAGCTGTTTTGATGATTGCATATTTTCAATTGTTGCCAGTTTTTCACGAACCAGTTCCAGCAGTGCAAGGAACAAGCCAACCATAACAAGCCGATTATTCCTGCCGATGAAAATTTGCTCAAAATTCAAATTGCCTTCCGTTTGCAGCCGGTGCAGAATTTCAATCTGGTACAAATCGATTGGCGTATCGTCTTCGATGTGTGCCAAATCAAGCATCGCTCCGGTGGCTTTGCAAATTGCATCAAACGCTTCAAGTAAATCCCAGACGTTTACCTGCTCAATGTCGATTTCCGGCGGAGCATCTGGTTTTAGTCGGTCGATTATTACGCTCGGCCGCGGGAACCGCTGAACCTGCTCGGCGGCTGCGGCACTTAAAACGCCAGCTGTATCTTTGAACTTTTTGTATTCCAATAATTGGCGAATCAATTCGCTGCGTGGGTCGCTCAAATCTTCTTCGGCCTCTTCCAGCTCGGCTTTCGGCAAGAGCATAGCTGATTTTATTTGTATAAGCGTTGCAGCCATTACGAGAAAATCGCCTGCCAAATCAATGTCCAGCCGTTTCAGCATCTCAACATAATTTATGTACTGCTCGGTAATTTTAACGAGTGGAATATCGTAAATGTCCACCTCGTCTTTGCGAACAAGGTAGAGCAACAGGTCAAGCGGCCCGGCAAAAATATCAAGTTTTACACGATAATCCATAAATTCGTATCTCGTATTGCGCCTGCCCTGAGCGCAGTCGAACGGGTGAAGCGTATATCGTTATTTGTCATTGCGAGGCCTGTTTTTCAGGCCGCGGCAATCTTGATTTTGGGCTTTGAGATTGCTTCGCTTTGTCCTTCGACAAGCTCAGGACTTTGCTCGCAATGACATTCTGCGATTCCACAGTTTTAATTTTTTAGCTTTAAATTTTTATTTTCTAAGTCCTACAACTTCTCTTACTTGGGCGAGTTTTTTATTTGCAACAGCTGCTGCACGCTCTGCTCCTTTTGCCAAAAGTTTTTCTACATAATCGATATTATTTTCCAGCTCAGCTCGTTTTTCTCTGAACGGCTCGAAGTATTCAACTATTAGTTCGGCGAGCCGCTTTTTGACATCGCCGTAACCGGTTCCGCCTTTTTCATATTTGTTTTTCCACTCGGCAAGTTCATCTTCTTTGGCTACGAGTTTCAGCAGAGCGAAAACGTTGCATTTTTCCGCATCTTTTGGCTCGGCAACCGGCGTGGAATCCGTAACGATTCTCATAATTTTTTTGCGAACGCTTTTTTCCGATTCGAATATGCCGATTGTATTATTGTAGCTCTTGCTCATTTTTCTGCCGTCAACTCCCGGCACAACAGCTACCTGTTTTATTATGTGCTCTTTTGGCATTGTGAAAATTTCGCCGTAAGTATTATTGAATCGCTCGGCAATATCTCTCGTAACTTCTATGTGCTGCTTCTGGTCGGCTCCGACCGGCACGAGGTCAGCGTTGTAAATCAAAATATCAGCTGCCTGCAAAACCGGATACGCAAACAGGCCGTGATTCGGACTGATTCCCTGAGCGACCTTATCTTTGAAGCTGACGCATCTTTGCAAAAGCCCCATCGGCGTAATGCACGAAAGCAGCCAGGCAAGCTCGGTAACTTCGGGAACATCCGATTGCCGCCAGAAGACGGTCTTTTCTGTATCGAGGCCGAGAGCGATATAATCCATAGCTACTTCGATTGTACGGCGAGCCAAATCAGCTGGAGCCGGATTGCTCGTTAAGGCGTGATAGTCGGCGATGAAATAGAAGCTGTCGTGCTCGGCTTGCAGAGCTATGTGTTGACGGATAGCTCCGAAGAAGTTGCCTATATGTAGCTGGCCGCTTGGCTGTATGCCGGATAGAACTCTCAAAATAAACTCCCACTCAAAAGCGAAATTCTAAATGAAGTTTGAAACTTAAAACTAAAAGCTAAAAACCACAGCTTAATCCGTCTTCGCTAAAGCTACTACGGACAGGAATCCAAAACCGCCAACATCTGTTTTGCCGAGCGGCAGCTGAAAATTTTAAGCTTTGAACTTTGGTTTTGAGCTTTAAACTTTAAATTTTTAGTTTTTTTAGTGTATTGTTTAACAGCTGAAAAGTCAACGAAAAATTGCGATTCGTGTTTAGCTGGCAGCGATTAGAATACTTCGGATGGATGTCCCATTCTTGCCAGCAGCAATTCATCACCGGCTTCGCTGATTTTATAAACCAGAATCCAATCTTTCTGCATATACAAAGTTTTATATTCGCTCATCCAGCCGGAATTGGGATAAATCTTGTAATCGTTTTCAAGATTTTCGTTATGGGATAATCTGGTGAGAACATCCTTTAGTATTGATAAATCTTTCTGCTCTTTACGAGCTGATTCCAGGTCTTTTTTGAACTGGGTAGAACGTGTTATTGTTAAATCATTACGAGCCATTTACCGCCCCATCTGCGCCCTTTATCAGTATCAAAAAATACAGCTTTAGTGCGGTTTTTTGATGTTCTGAAATGGGTTATAAATCCTTTAAAAGTTCATCGACACTATCGAAGCTCGTGCCTTTTCCGGAATCCAATTCCCTTATAGCTCGCAAAGTAACCTTATTAGGAACTTTCAGCTCAAAAGGTATTCCTCTTTGATAGATAACCTGCTTAAAGAACAAGGTTATTGCTTCCGACATATTTAAGCCCAAAGAGTTTAGTACGCTTCTTGCTGCCTTTTTTGTATCGCTATCAATTTTTGCATTTATTGTTACAACACTCATTTTTAAGCCCCTTATAAGTACGTTATAACTACACTGTCTACACACAATATACACACATTGTTCGGTAAAGTCAAGGCATTTCTTTAGTAAAAAACGTTTTTGGATGATTTTATGGCGTTTTAGCGGCCAATAACTTAGATATTTGCTTGTAAAAGAGCTTTTTTATACTTTTTCGCTGTTTTTTCACACTTTCGCACTTTTTTGTCATTGCGAGCGAAGCGAAGCAATCTCAACCTTTCACACCTTTCACGCCTTATTTTTCACATTTTATCCTGAGCTTGTCGAAGGATTTCACAGTTTTTTTTAGCTTGAAATTTTATTTGGCCGTTTTTTTTATTGCGTCCATCTATAAATAGAGCAACTTGCGCGTTTGATGCGAAAAAAGACCTTTTTAGCGTTCGCACTTTTGGCGTAAGTTGATATAATCAAACGGTTAAAATTTTTTTTCATTTTTGCCATTTTGTGTTTTGAGGTGCACAGCTTTTGATTGAAATTTTGATGGGAAATAAATGCTTGAAAAAATAAATAGTCCTGATGACCTAAAAACGCTCTCTGTAGCTGAGTTAGAAGAGCTTGCAGAAGAAATCCGACAGTTTATGCTGGTCTCCGTAGGCAAAACAGGCGGACATCTCGCCAGCAGTCTCGGCGTGCTCGAACTTACGCTGGCTCTGCACAGCGTATTCGACTTCAAAAAAGATAAACTGCTCTGGGATGTCGGCCATCAGTGCTATGTGCATAAAATACTGACAGGAAGAAAAGAGCTGTTTGCAAAACTGCGGCAGCGTGGCGGAGTCAGCGGCTTTCCAAATCCAGATGAAAGCGATTACGACCAGTTCGCCGTCGGACACGCAGGAACTTCAATCGCAACAGCTATCGGAATGGCGCTGGGAGAAGAATTGAGAATTGAGAATCCTTCGGCTGGGCTCAGGACAGGTGTAGAATTGAGAAATAAAGACAACCAACCCAATACGCAATACACATCACGCAATACGAATAAAATTGTGGCTATCGTCGGCGATGCGAGCATTGTAAACGGTGTCTCGTTTGAAGCACTCAACAATCTCGGCTTGGTAAAAAGACAGCTGCTCATCGTGCTGAACGATAATTCAATGGCTATCGACCAGACGGTGGGGGCATTGGCGAAATACTTTTCAAAGATTCGGCTGAGCCAGACCTACGAAGATATGCGAAATACCTGTAATAATATACTCGAACATCTGCCGGTTATTGGAAAGGGCGTTGAGGGAATTATCGAGCGGATTAAAAAGACTATACGAATGACTCTGCCGGCCAGCCAAATGTTTGAGAGTTTGAATATACCGTATTTTGGCCCGGTGGATGGACACGATATAGATTCGCTAAAGCAGCTGTTTGAGGAAATCGGCCAGCTGAATCGGCCGGCAATTCTGCACGTCTATACGAAAAAAGGTAAGGGATTTTCGCCGGCTGAACAAGACGGAAGAAGATTTCATTCGACAGGCCCGTTTGAGATAAACGGCGACAGTGTAAAATCAGATGCAGTTAAAACACAGAAAAGTTTTACAGAAGTTTTCGGCGACCACCTTGTTGAATTGGCTGAAAAAAATGAAAAAATCGTGGCAATCTCGTCAGCAATGTGTGACGGGACAGGGCTGGAAAAATTCAGAGAAAAATTCCCAAAAAGATTCTTCGATGTCGGAATCGCTGAAAGTGCCGCTGTTGATATTGCAGCGGGAATGGCGAAAGTCGGATTAAAGCCGGTGGTCTGTATTTATTCAACGTTTTTGCAGAGAAGTTTCGACCAGCTCTTTCAGGAAGTTTCATTGCAGAACCTGCCAGTCGTTTTCTGTATCGACAGAGCCGGCCTGGTCGGTTCCGATGGGCCGACACATCACGGAATGATGGATATTGGTTTTCTGCGAATGCTGCCAAACGTTACTTTGATTGCTCCGGCAAGCGAAAAAGAAATGCAGCTCGCATTGGAATTCGCATTTGAGCAAAACAGCTGCGTGTGTATTCGCTATCCAAAAGACAGCGTGCCAAATGGCGATTTCGATAAAAACAGCGGCTTATTAAAACCGTTTGAAATGGGAAAAAGCGTTACGGTAAAAAGCAGTCCCGATTCAAAAGTGGCTGTTGTCAGTTATGGCTGTATGCTGGCCGAAGCTATGAAAGCTGCGGAAATACTCGAAAAAGAAAATATCCAAATCGACGTAATCAACGCGAGATTTGCAGCGCCGATTGATGAAAAAATTATTGAACTTTTGGCCGCCGGCAAGCATATAATAACTGTCGAAGACCATCGAATTTCAGCTGGTTTTGGCTCGGCGGTTCTCGAAGCGGCGGCGGAAAAAATGGAATTCGGCCGAAAAACCGGCAAAATCACTGTTCTCGCAGCGCCAAAGAGGTTTATAAAGCACGATTTAAGGAAAGCTCAACTGGATACCATCGGCGTAAATGCCGATAAAATAGTAGAAACAGTAAAAAGTATGAAAGTGTGAAAGGGTGAGATTGCCACGGCCCAAAAGCGGCCTCGCAATGACAAAAAAAATCAGTGAAATCCGTGTAATCTGCGATTAAATAAAACAAAAGTGTGAAAAATGCGAAAAGTGAAAAAGCCAAGATTGATTGTGTTCGGCGATGAAAATAAGCAGGGAGTTGAAGATGAAATTGCCAGCTTCAGCAGGTTCGCAAAAAATAAAGCTGAAATAGTTAGAATCAAGCAAATCCATAAATGCCAAAGTGGCGGCGTTGTGGACAAAAGCGATTTTGCAGTGGTCTTCGGCGGTGATGGAAGCATACTTTCCGTTGCGAGATGGCTGGCTGGAAAAAATGTGCCTATAATCGGAGTCAATCTCGGAAAGCTCGGCTTTCTCGCTGAGTTCAGTATCAATGAACTAAAAGAAGATTTCGATAATATAATGGCGAAAGTCGAGCCGGCTGAAAAGCGAATGATGCTTAAATGCAGCGTGGTGAAAAAAGGCAAAGAAAAATTCAGCTCAACAGCAATCAACGATGTTTTCATTACAGCGGGTGAGCCGTTTAGAACTATCGAGCTAAAAATAATGCTCGACGCACAGCCGCTGACCGATTGCGTAAGCGATGGTATAATAATATCTACGCCGACCGGTTCAACTGCTTACAACCTTTCTGCTGGTGGCCCGATTCTTGAGGGTAAAATTAAAGCTGTAGTTGTTACGCCGATTTGTCCGCATTCATTGAGTTTTCGGCCGATAGTGATAAGCGACAGCTGCAAAGTGGAAATTGTGCCGGTGAGCGTCAATGAGGGAACGACGCTTTCGATTGATGGCCAGATTTCCTGCAAACTCCAGCTTGGTGATGTTGTCAAAATCGAAAAAGCAAAACACAGCTTTCTAATCGTGAACAGTCCGAAAAGGAGCCAATGGGATACGCTTTCGACAAAATTAAAGTGGGCTGAAAAGCCAGGATATAATATTGAAAATCCTAAATCCTAAATCTGAAGTAGAAAAGTTTAAAATTTAAAGTGCAAAGTGTAAAATCATAATTTAAAATTTAAAGTTGAAGACAAAAGAAGTCGCGAATTATCCTTTTTTAGTTTTGAGTTTTAAACTATGGTTTTTAGCTTTTAGCTTTAAACTTTTAGTTTTTCTGTACGAGGTTTAATATGGAATCGAAAAAATTTAGTATTACAATTATTACTATTTTTTGCATATTGACTTTTGGATTTGCCCAAAACAGCTTTGCGTTGGATGATTCGGTGGGTTCTGGTACAATGCCTGTCAGCAGCTCAAAAAGCGGACTTATCAAAAGCCAAAATCCAATAGATAGTACAATAAACGATGTAATCACGGGCAATGTGGCCGGCGGAAAACATTTTCGCGGAATTGTGCCTTATAAGTCAACTTCAGATTTTGCAGCAAAGACCTCCGCCTCTTCGCTCGATTCATTTATGAGGTATTCAACTGCCACAGGAAGTAGTGCAGCATACACAGGGAAATATCAGCCGTATCATTCGCCTGCAACTACCGTAACAAAGGCGATGCCTGCAACGCAGTCGCAATTCGTGAAGCCGTCTGGAAATCAATACGTATTTTCCGCTCAACCAAAATATCAGCCGCCAATTCGAGCGTATCAAACTCGGCCAATGACAATCGATACGAAAGAGCTGGAAAAACTGCTTTTTAGTGAAATTAAAAAATATTCAAAAAGCACTTTGGTTGAAACCAAAAAACAAAATCAGATGAGCGAAGATGAGGACGGCCAGCAGGAAAAAGAAAGCCAGAATGAATGGCAATTTGAAGAAGCCAAAGAAGATGCCGATGACAGCGAGCAAGTCGCACAGGCCAAACAAGACAGAGAAAATGATGACACAATAAATGAAATCCTTTCGGAAAACGACAATTCTTTGCCGCTGTATGCAAAAGAGCAGCTTGATGAAATGATGCTGCAAAAAGCAATAGAAAAGTCATCTGAGCAGCAGCGAAATCAGGGACAATATCCAAGCGTTTATGAACAAATGAAAGCGCGGATGGAGAAATATAACGAGAAGCCGACCGCTCTTGAAACGCTAAGAGAAAATGCAAAAGATAGCGACGGCCTTAAGCGTCGAAAACGCAAGCCAAAAGAAGATGACCAGAATGTCAAAGATGAATCCGATGAGGTCAAAATTAAATACAGCAGTTTTGCGCTGGAAGCCGATGATAAATTCAATCAGAGCATTAAGCTCGCAGAAAATTACGTAAAGCAGGGCAGGTATTACCGGGCAGCAGATGCTTATTCGCTGGCATTGGCTTATAAATCGGATGACCCGCTTGCTTATGCCGGCAAAAGCCACGCATTATTTGCAGCCGGCGAATATGCAAGCAGTGCCCTGTTCTTGTCAAGGGCTATTGAGATATTCCCGGAATACGCCGAACTTGAAATAGACCTTTCAGCTATGCTCGGCGACAGGGACCGGCTCGAAAGCAGGGTCGTTGATGTTGAGCAGTGTGTCCAGAAAAATGATGCAGCTGAATTGCAGTTTTTGCTCAGCTATGTTTATTTTCAGGCCGACAGACCTGAAAGGGCCAAGCAGGTAATAAACGCCGCTTATGACCAAATGCCGGAATCGGCAGCTGTAAAAGCACTTAAGGAAGCCATTGAAGCCAAAGTTGAAAGTGTTAGTTTCTGAGCGGCTGATAAAAAATGACTGAAATTAACGAACGCTCAGATATGCAGGAAATTTTCGGCAAAGGCGGAATCGTCTCAAAACTAATGCCAAATTTCGACTACCGGCCACAGCAGCAGGAAATGGCTGAAGCTGTCAACAAAGCACTGCGAACAAAAAAACATCTCGTAGTCGAAGCTGGAACCGGAGTTGGAAAAAGTTTTGCCTATCTTCTGCCGGCTATAGTTCAGGCGTGTCTGCAGGAAAAAAAAGTAATCATCAGCACTTTTACCATCACATTGCAGGAACAGTTAATCAATAAAGATATTCCGCTGCTCGCAAAAGTTATTCCGTTTGAATTTACCGCTGTGCTTGCAAAGGGCAGAGCAAATTATCTTTGCAAAAGGCGGCTGAATTTTGCGCTGCGAAAAAAGAGCGAATTGTTCGAAGGAATTTTTGGCAGTGATGGTTATGGCAGCGGCGGCAAAAGTGATAATTCGCAGCTCGAAAAGATAGACGATTGGGCAGAAAAAACCAAAAACGGCTCGCTTAGCGATTTACCATTTAAGCCGGCTGGCAAAATATGGGATGCAGTAAAAAGCGAAAATGGAAACTGCCAAAATAAAAAATGCCCTGCTTTTCGCGAATGCTTTTATTGGCGGGCAAGACGAAAAATCGAAAAAGCAGATGTTATTATCGCAAATCACGCACTGCTATTCAGCGACCTTGCACTAAAACAGCAAAAAGCATCAGTTCTGCCGGATTACAAATATGCCATAATCGACGAGGCACATAATATCGAAAATGTGGCAGCAGAGCGTTTTGGGACGAGCATAAGCAATTATAAAATCACGCTTCTGCTGGCTCGGCTCTACAACAAAAGAACGGGCAAGGGTTTATTGGCCTTCAAAACAGCTGAAAAAGCAATCGAAATAATCGAAAAGCTGAATAAAGAATCAAAAATCTTCTTCAAAAATGTGCAAAAATGGTACGAAAATAATGAAAAAGAAACGCTCGGCAGATGCTGTAAAAATTTCGTTGATGATAATTTGTCCGGTTATTTCAAGCTGCTTGAATTGGAACTGACAAAATTGGCTGGAAAAACAGAAGACGATGACCAGCGGTTGGAAATTACAGGGTTCGCACGCCAAAGCGCAGAAGTATCAAAAGATTTACACGATTTCCTTATTCAAAAAAAACCGGATTGCATTTACTGGCTCGAAATGACAAGGGCTGCAAAAAAAACAATCTGGCTAAAAAGTGCCTCGGTTGATTCCGGCGAAGATATTAGAAGATGCCTTTTCAGTAAACAGGATTCAGTGATATTAACAAGTGCTACGCTTAGTAGCGGCGGCGGAAATGACAGAGGAAGTTTTGATTTTTTCACCAGCAGAATCGGCCTTGATGATTTTGATGCAATCAAACTCGGCTCGCCTTTCGATTATCAGAAACAGGTTAAAATTTATATCGAAAAGGATTTGCCGAATCCAAATGAAAAAGACTTTGTCGCAGCAGCGAGCGAAGCAATAAAAAAATATGTACTCAAAACAAACGGCAGAGCTTTTGTGCTTTTTACGAGCTACGCAATGCTCAAAAAAGCAGCTGGCGAACTTGCCGGATGGTTTGATGATAATAACCTCGCTTTACTGCAGCAGGGCTTAGGAGTCGATAGAACCACTCTGCTGGACACATTCAAAAGTGCTGATAATTGCGTACTGTTTGGAACTGACAGCTTTTGGCAGGGCGTGGATGTGCCGGGAAAAGCATTGGGAAATGTGATTATAGTTAGGTTGCCATTTGATGTACCAGATAAACCGCTGCTCGCCGGGAAACTCGAAAAAATAAAAGAAAAAGGCGGAAACGCATTTAAGGATTATCAATTGCCATCTGCTGTTATCAAATTCAAGCAGGGCTTTGGCCGACTCGTCAGGAGCAAAACCGACAAAGGCATTGTCGCAATTCTTGACAATCGAATTGTCAATAAAAACTACGGCTCAAAATTCCTCAGCGCAATACCAAAATGCGAAATAGAAGTCGTAAATAGACAACAGTAAAATCCGCATAATTACCCCAGCTTAATATAGTGTCAATCAAAAGTGGTGCGCCTCAAAACATAAAATGCCAAAAATGAAAAAATTTTTTACCGCTTTAGCTTAAACAACTTATCAAAAATCACCATTAAAAAAATTCAGCTTTTTTCGCATCAAACGCGCAAGTTGCTCCAATTATAGAGGGACAAGTTTATTTTGCCAGCGACTTGGGGGCAGTAAAAAAAGTAATCAGTAAATAGAAATTTTTTGAATCTCAAAAAAACAAAACCTGAAAAAAAAGGAAAGACTCTATGGGATTTGACCTGACTATATTTCAAGACCAGCAGTTGCAAAGCGATTATATCCAATGGCTCGTTGATGAACATTCGGAAGATATTAATAAACACTTTGCGAAATTGTGGGAGTACTACAGTAATCATATGTACGAAAAAAATGTAGCTGGACGCTGCTACGTGCAAGCGCAGGAATGCGGATTGCCGCCGAGAATAACAGCGATGCAGTACTCACCAAATGCAGGAATCCTCGCATCAAAAGCGGTGCAGGATGTGCAGAGAAAAGAAATTGTAATCGAAAATGACATCGCCTGGCGAGTTAACGCCGCTGTGGATTTTTTGTTCTCAAAGCCAATAAGTTTTGTCTCAAAATCGCCGGACAGCCAAAAACGTGCAGAAATAGAAAAAATACTAAAGGCACTGTTTGCGGCTAACGGCGGAGTCAGATTCTTCCAGGATATGGCGGTACTCGGAAGTGTGTACGGATTTGTCGATTGCCTGATACGGCCGTTGGCGAAAATCAAGGAACACATCATTTCCTCCTCCTCCACCAATTCCAAAACCACCATCGAAAACGTGTTGCAATTGGTAAAGTCCATCTCTCTCGAACTTATCGAAGCACCAAGAGCACTGCCTGTTCTCGAAGAAGGCGATTACAAAAAAATCAAATGTTATGTTCAGCATTTTAACATAAGCAAAAATGCACTTAATCACAAAAACTCATTTCTCGCCGGCATTTTTTCGAGGGGTTCATCGGCAGCGACGCGCCAGATTGCAGCTATAACAGAAATCGCATCAGCTTCGGCCTGGCAAAGATACGAAAATAATCAGCTCGTCGCAGAGGGACTTTCGCCGTGGGGATTTTTGCCGGTTGTGCATATTCAAAATGTTGCTCAGCCGTATTACTACGAGGGAATCAGCGATGTTGAGCCGCTAATCCCTTTGCAGGACGAGCTAAATACGCGGCTTAGCGACAGAGCCAGCAGAATCACTTTTCAATCGTTCAAAATGTATCTCGGAAAAGGAATTGAGGGCTTTGAAGACAGGCCGGTTTCGCCGGGCAGGATGTGGTGCACTGATAATCTGGATGCTTCAATTGAGGAATTCGGCGGCGATTCACATATGCCCAGCGAAGATGCACATATTGCTGAAATAAGAGAGGCAATGGACAAGGCCAGCCAGGTAACTCCGGTTGTGGCCGGCGTTTTGAAAAACAAAATCGGAAATCTGTCGAGCGCCGTCGCTCTTAAAATGACGCTGATGGGAATGCTCTCAAAAACTGAAAGAAAAAGATTCACCTACGGCGAAGGGCTTAAAAACATCTGCAATATGGTGCTGAGCATTCTCGATACAGCTGGAATTTATCAGACGCAGGAAAGCGATAGGAATGTGGAAATTATTTTTCCAAGCCCATTGCCGGAAAATACGCTCGAAAAATTGCAGGAAGCAGAAATCAAAAAGAAACTTGGCGTACCAGCCGAGCAAATACTAAGAGAACTGGGATACGAAAATTAAGAATTAAAAATTTAGAATTTAGAATGTAGAATTTATGAGATGGAATTTAGCAAGAATATTTCTCAATTCTTAATTCTCAATTCTACAGGGGGTTTTTATGAGTCAGATTGACCACGATGATGAAATGTTGTCAGAGACAACGCAAACGCAGCAGGAAAATGACAGCTCAAAATTTGTACCGGTAGCTGAATCAATCCGCTACAGAAAAAGGGCGCAGAGCGCTGAGAAAAAAAACGAAACACTCGCCGAGGAATTACAAAAAGCAAAATCACAATTGCAGGAAATAGCCGCCCAGCTCAGTGAAAATCAGTTGGAACAAAAACTAACCGGAAAACTGATTGCTGCCGGAACTGTTGACCTGGAAACAGCTGTGCTAATTGCAAAAAATAAAATCCAAAGCGAAAACGATGTGGATGATTGTGTTGAGCAGCTAAAGAAAGAAAAAAAATATCTGTTCGCAAACACGAGTAATAATTTTACATCCACAGAAAAAACAGCAGCAGCTAAAGACCGACTGCAGTCAACTCAAAGCGTGCTGGAAAGAACCGCAAAAAAAGCAGCGGCAACCGGCGATAGAGCTGACCTGCAGCAATATCTAAAACTAAGAAGAAATTTTATGTAGCGCAAAATATTCGGCGCTTAAAGAAGGAGAAAGCAAATGTCTTTTACAGGAAAAGCAACATATTCAGCGGGAACAACTCTGCCGGAAATAGCAGAAGATGTATCCGATATCGTGGCGATAGTTTCGCCTTATGAAACGCCATTATTGGATGCACTCGGCAATCCGCTAAGAGAAGCGACAAGTACGCATCACGAATGGCTCGAAGATACACTTCTGCCAAATAAAGATGCTGTCAACGATAACGCTTTTACAGACCCGGCAGCTGATACCGATTTTGTGGTCGATAACGGCAGCCGATTCCAGGTCGGCGACCAGATTCAAATCGCCGGTTCAAGAGAACTGATGCTCGTAACGGCAATCAGCACAAATACGCTGACTGTTGTACGCGGCTACGGCTCGACAACGCCGGAAAATCTCGCTGACAATCAAATTATTAACATCCTCGGAAATGCAGCTCTCGAAGGAGCTGACCGGCCAACCGCAAGATTTACAAACCGAACGAGATGCAGCAACTACACCCAGATATTTACAGCGGCTGTGGAAGTCAGCGGAACCGATATGGCCTCAAGTCAGCTCGGTATGATTGAAGAGCTGGACTACCAGAAACAGGAACGCATCAGAGAGCTGATTCGCGATTTGGAAAACACGGTAATCAATGGCGGCCAGGCCGCAGCTGACCCGCAGGGAAGTGGCAGCGTTCGCAGGTCAATGAAAGGCATTGTCGGCCATCTCGCTACAAATGATTTTGCCACAGGCGACAGCGGTTTTCCAGCCGGAGCTGACCTCGATGAAGCAAAAATAAATTATGCTCTAAGGCAAATCTGGGAAAACAGCAGCGGAAATGTTGACCTGATTGTTGTTGGCGGATTCCAGAAAAGAAAAATAAACGCTTTCTGTTCAGACAGCAGAACCTACGCAGCTGGCGATACTACGTTCAGCGATATGGTCAGCGTTTATGAAAGCGATTTCGGCGTGTGCAGAATCGTTACCTCAAGATGGGTTCCGCAGGATGCAGCGTTAATGCTGGATTCTTCGAGAATTAATGTGCTGCCGTTGGCTGGCAGAAGTTTCCACTTCAAGCCATTGGCCAGCAGCGGTGATTACGAATGCGGACAGGTAATCGGTGAATATACACTCGAACTTAAAAACGAGGCAGCCGGCGGAATGATTCGCGGGCTTAGCGTAAGCTGATAAATTAAAGAGCGGTTAGCGTTTGGCGAACGGATTTTCCCATTCGCCAGACGCTCCGCTAAACACCGCAAAAAAGGGGGCAATAAAAAATGCTTAGCTTTTCAAACGATGCTGATGTTCTAAAATATGAGCCGATTCTTTTTGGCCGATTATATCCGTCATCACAAGTGCTGCTTACAGGAACCGAAGCTGAACTAACGGGAACAACTTTTGTCGCAAGCGATGCAGATTTTACAGCCGCAAAAATCGCAGCTGGAAATGTTGTCTATCTGCAATCAGTTGACGGTAAGCTCGATATGGCGGTGGAAGTAGTTTCAGTGGATTCGGCTACGCAGCTGACTGTTTCAGTGCTTAGAGCGAGCAGCGACTGCGAGCCGATAGCTCCGCCGCCGGCAACGGATGTAACTTATAGAATAAGCACTTTTGCTCCGCAGGCAAACGAGGTTGCATTTCAACTCACCGAGCATTTCTCAATTCAGCCGGGAAATCCAACTTCTGAATATGGAGCTGAAAATATTATCGATACGGATGTACTGCGGCAAACGTCAACCTTTGCAACAATATCAACCGCCTACGCAATGGTTGCAAGTAAAGATGCAGATGAAATCTTCTGGAAGAAAAGTTTGTACTACCAAAAACTTTTTGAAAAGGCACGAAAAAGATGCCGTGTTAGTATCGATGCCGGCAGTGACGGCGTATCGGATATTACTATGATGGGCTCGTCAGTTAGAATGCTGCGAGATTAAAATAAAGCGAGAAAATAAAATGAGTATCACATTAGATGGCCAAAACCTGTTCGACTCCGAGCAATTCGAAATCCAAATCGAAAGCTCCAGTCGCGATTCAATGGAAAAAACAATCTGCGGACTTGATGGCGTGCTTAGCATTGATAAAGGAAAACGCACCAGGAAAATTAAGCAGACAGGAACCATCAGAGCTAAAAGCCAGCTGAAAATGAATGCGAAAATAAACGCAATAGAAAATCTTATCGACGGCAATTCGCATACGCTGATAGATGACAGGGCGAGAGAATTTGAAAACCTCCGAATCGATGCGTTCAAAATAAGCGATGAAAGAGAAAGCGGCAACGGCATCTGCTGCGATTACCAGATTATTTATACACAGTTAGCGGTTGATTGAAATGACAATAACGAGCGAAAAAATTGAAAAAGTGCGAGCGTTTGAAGTGCCGAATGGCGTTTTTGGCGATGGCCAAATCGTCTCTGCTGCGAAAATAGCATTTGTTAAATGGCAATCCGGCTGGAGCGATAAATTTTATCAGGTTTATGTAAATGGTAAATACGCCGGAGCAACGAGCGACAATGAGCAAAGACATATGCTTGTGCAAATTCCGGATTCGCCGCAAACAGCTGTTAAAATTGAAGTTTTTGCAGTCGAAGCTCAAAAAGCAAATGTCGATTTCAGCGATGAGGTCGGTTCAGTCGAGCCGGATAAATCAAGGGTTTGCATACAGCTGCTGCGAAGTCAGGTTTTACCGCTTGATTCGTTTGCTGAAATATACAGCGACAACGGCAGCGGCGAAATCGATTACGAAAATCCGATAAATAATACGCCAATAAAAATATGGCCGAGCTGGCAGAGTAAAGCTGGCTTTGCAATGAGCAAATTTGGTTTGAGTGATTTCGGCTATGATTCATCGGCGGCAATTGGATTTGGAAAGGGCTTTTTTGGCTACGGACAATTCGGTATTGATGCTGACTATATTGAATGGCTAAGCGAGCAGTTGCCGGCTGGAACATATAAATTCGGCGTAAAAATCATAAGCAAAAACGGCAATAAAAGCAGCAGTGTAGAAACCGGACAAATCACCATAATACCAGCGGCAAAACCAGCTGAACATTTGGCGGTTGTCAGCTTCGATAAACAAAACAATAAACTGATATTTAATGTCTCATAAAAAATTAAAATAAGCCCAAAGGGCAGGAGAAAATTATGGCTGAAGTATATCCATCTGATAATGAATTGTTGAATATTCAATATGACAGCGAAACCGGAATCGAATATATCCCGACCGGTCAGGCACCGTATTATCTGCAGTTTAGAAAAATGCTCTATCGAATGATACTGGCGGCAAAAAGAGCAAACGAGTTGAGAGTTTACGATGAAGGCGGTTTGGATGTCGGCGTAAAAGACGGAAAATTCTTCAATGGAACCGAGCTTGTTACCGTCAGTGCAACATCGGCAAATACGCTCGCTGATGATAAAGCCAGTATTTATATTTATCTCGATGCCGCCGGAAATCTTGTAACGGATGAATATAGCAGCTTCCCGGATATGGCAACAACGCCGCACATTCGGCTGGCAATTGTTGCAACTTCAAACGGCAATATAGATTTGCTCACCGATTGCCGCAGCGGACATAATTTTGTGATTCCTTTTTCAGCAGGCGGCATTAAAAAAACAATCGAAGCTCACACAGCTGACGATACGCTGACGCAATCTGAATCCGGCTCGGTGCATACCAATCTTGCCGCAACAGCAGTGGTAACTATTATGCTGCCGGCAGCTGCCTCTGCTGGAACAACTTTTACTTTTGCGGTGCAATCAGCTTATGAGCTGCGCATTGACCCCGGCGCAGCGGCCATCAGAGATGACAGCGGCCAAACGGCTGACAAATACAAATACGCCGGCGCAATCGGCGCCTGCCTCGGCGTAGTAGCTGACGAAAACGGCGACTGGGCTGTCGTGGTGAAAAACGGCACCTGGACTGAAGAGGCCTGATGAGCAATATAAAAAAACATAAAATTCAGCAGGGGAAAAATGGCAGCTAACTTAATACAAAACGGAAATTTTACAAATTCACTTTACCCGTGGACTGCGGAGACAGGCTGGACTTGGAGCCAAAATGGCGGGGGTTCAGCTCAACAGTATAAGTATCAAAACACTAAACTCTATCAGAACTTCAATACAGAAACAGGAGCTTCATATAAGGTTACTTTCAACGTTCTCTATATGCCGGTCAGCACTGTAAATGTTGGCTTCAAGAATGCAAATGGCGATATGGTAGGTGTGGCTTCGTTTCAGGGGAGTGGTTGGAAAACGTTTGATTTTGAAGCAGAGATTGTTGCAAACCAAATAGCTTTTTGGTTGACATCAAGTGGACAAGTTTTGGCCATTATTGATACTGTTTCAGTTGTTCAGATTGCGGCTCATCCGTTGATTGGTAATTCACTTACTTCAAACAAGTTAATTCAAAAAGGGTTGGTATAATGGGAACATATCTCGGCGATTACAAAAAAGATTCCACAATTTATTTCTGCTGGGACACAAACGATAAAAGCGGAGCAAGCATCACTCGTGCGACCAACGGCGCTATAAAAATTTACAAAGCTGACGGCACAGCTGAATCGACAGCAGGAATAACCGATACTGAAGATTTCGATGGTATAAGCGGTGTTCATAATTGCAAAATCGATTTGAGCAGCAATGCGTTTTACTCAACCGGCAATGATTACAGCGTTGTTCTTTCCGGGGCGGTGATTGATGGCGAAACAGTCAATGCGGTGCTTGCGACTTTTTCAATACAAAACAGGTTTGCTGCAAGCGAGCTTTTTGAAAAGGCAGCTAAACTGCTCGTCAATAAAGCGGTTCAAAACAAATTGACCGGAGCCGTTGATTATTATGATGATGACGGCGAGACGATTCTGCTGACTCACACGCCAGCCGACCAGGAATCAATTATTACGAGAAATCCGAGCTGATGCAAATGAAAAAAAAATGGCTAAAAGAAGCGTTGTTTGCGGGGATGACAGCTAACGCATTTAAGCTCGGCACGGTTTTGACGCTCGGCTGGTTCTGGCAGAGAGTAAACGGCTGCTGCATTTTGTATCGCGGCGAAAGTATCGAAGAAATAAATTTCGACGAAATACTTTCCGTAGCTGAATTGCTTGCGAATCAAATATCGCCACCAGGTTACATTGAGCATCAGAATAATAGTACCAATTATTATCTTGTTCGCAAGGCCAACGGCTGCGGTCAGCTCGAGCAAACGCTTTACTGTGCGGCGAAAATTGAGATGGATGCCAGTGGCGATTTGGCAAAACCAAAGCCAAATGATATTTTCAAAATAAAAGCTGAGCAGAGAAACAGTAGCACGGTAAAACTGACTTGGTTCTACAATCCAATCCAGCAGCAATCACCGCCGGCTTGTTTCAATATTTATTGTGACAACGGCTGCGGCCAAATCGATTACGAAAATCCAATCGCTGTAATTAATTACGCAGGCAGAAAATTCTATAGCTATCAAACTCAATCGCTTTTGGATGGAGCATATTTGTTTGCAATAAGAACGCAAAATTTGGACGGCGTGGAAAACCAGGCGTTTGGCAAGGTAAAAATTCAAATCAATAGCAGTGAACCGGATTCAATTGATATTTTGAATGCTGAAGCGGTTTGAGAAACAAACAAATTAATAAAATTAAATGAAAAATAAATCAGAGATTTAATATGTCTAATAGAATTGATTTTTTTCAGTCGCAGCAAACCGGGCTGGCTTTGCCGGCAGCGAATGTGTCGATTTTGGTAGATGGCTTGCTATGCGATTGTTTGGAATTGCTGGAAATTACAAGAGATGCTCAGCCGAATTTCAGCAGTGCAAAATTTTGCGTAAATCATTCGGCCTGCACAAATCCAGATTCGGTTGCTGCTGAAGATATTGAAACTACAATCGCAATAGGCAAAAACATAACTGTCAGCTGGCAATATAATAATCTTTTCCCATCTGCGGCAGCTGATAGTTTTCCAGTTTTTACCGGCGAGATAGACAGTATCGAAACATCAATTTCAGATGACGGCGAAATAATCGAAGTTCTAACAAAAGATTTTAGTGCAAACCTAAAACGCATTACGATTTACGGCCGGCGGGTGGCAGCTGAAAATGACTCGACGATATTTTTGGCGGGCGTTGATACGATTTTCAATGAAGACGGCCGGCCAAACGCAGCGAGCGAATCGGCGCAAAATAATGGCAGCGATTACACAGTTTTTGCAGCTGGTGCTTCGCAGGCAAAGTTTTTCAGTTGTGCAGAAATTATTAATTATTTGCTTTGCGAGTATCTTTCGGGTGGCCAATTGCAAACGCCGTCAATTGAACAGCTTTATGAAATTACGGAAAATCAGCAGGTTAGAGATTTTGATGTTACTGGCTTGAATCTTTTGTCAGCTTTGCAAAAATGTTGCGAAAAAGCCGGCTTGAAATTTGCATTTGTTCCGCGTCTTGCTAAAACCGGCTGCCGAGAGGCAATTGTATTTTATAAAAATTCAGGCGGCAGGCAAGTCGAACTGAATTGTCAGTTAGTTGGTGAGCAGTTGAATGTTTCCAAAACAAATATCGCTAAACTTAAAAGCAAAAAAAACTTTTATCCTGTAACGCACAAATATATCGGTCAGGGCGACTTCAAAGTTTACGAAGCAACTTTTGATTTGGTAAAGGCCTGGGATTCGGCTGACGAGGATACGAATTATGACAAGTTTTCACCATCTACTAATGCTGATTTTTATAAAGTAAAAGATGTTTACCGAAAATGGTGTTTGAATGAGCAAGGCGATTACAATTCTGTTCCGTACAATCAGGGCGATGCGTTTGATTTTTCAGCGATTTTTCAGAGTGATAATTTTGCTCATTGCCGCCGTCGATTCTGGCCGGCTCTAACGGCTGACAAATACGGAAATTCGCTCGGCTATTTTTTGCAGGTGTCGTTTGATAATGGCGAAAATTGGTGGCAATATCTAAATGCGTTCAATAATCTGCTCGACGAATGCGGGATATGGTTCAGCAGCGACCAGCTCGATGTGCGAAGCTGGGTGGCGGCTCTAAAAGGAGTTTTGAAAGTTAGAATAACCGCTGCGGTAATCAGTGATGAAAGATTGAATGCTTCATCTGCCACAGGAGCTGTTAATTCCGCTGCGCCGGTAATCGAAGAAGTTATTACGCTGCCAAGGCAATTCAAATATCGCAGCGTTTCGGCAAAGAGCATATTTTATAATTCGTTAGATGATTCGCTCGGAGCAGCTGACGTGGTTGACGACTCGGAATCGCTGTATGAATTGGTTCGCAGGAAATCCGAGGCAGGTGCCGAAATTATTGAGCGTTTTGAAATTAGCACGCCGCTTGCAGCTTTCGATTACAACGTTGGCGATAAAATCACAACCAGTCCCGATAGCAGAGATTTGCTCGGCATTAAAAATGATAATCGAAGCTCGCTGTTTATAGAAAAAGTAAAAATGGATTTCCGAAAGCAATGCACGGATTTGACAATTGTCAAAAGAGGATAAGTTTTATGAGCGACAGCGAAAATATTTTGAATTCCCAGCAGGAACTAAATCGGCTTTCTCGCAAGGGGCTGCAGGAAACAACGGAAAAAGCAATCGTTACAATGCCCGGCGACAGGAGCAATGCTTTTGCTATCGTTGTGAACAGCTGCGCAAATTACAATGTCTATAATGTGCAGATGGTTGAAGTCGGCCCGGCTGGAACGCTGCCTGTGGAAATATGCCAGGAAGTCGAAGCGGTGAATCTTGCTGAACCATTTTTGCAGCAGGGACAACTGCCAAGTTGGACATATTCGGTGATGTTCAGGGCGGGTGAAAAAAACGTTTTTTATGCAAAGGTGTAAAAGTGAATAAAGAGAACATTAAAAACTGGCAGTTCAATCGGCAAATCAATCTTTCCGTTTTGGTTCAGCTGACTTTTTTAGCTTCGCTGATTGTCGGCAGCTGGGTGAATTTGCAGCGTCAACTGGATTTACTTCAGAAAGACGTGAGTATTCTTTTGCAGTGCCAGAAAAATTTTGAACAGAAACTCGAATCACTCTCGGCAAAAACCATCGCACACGAATACCGTTTGAGGGCGGTGGAAAATAGTCAAAGATGAAATCAGAATAAGTAATGAAAAAATAAATGAATTGGGGGTTACAAAATGAGAAAAATTTTATTAGGCACATTTTTAGCATTGATACTTTTAGTTTTTTGCAGCGGCTGCGGCAATTTACGTTTTGCGCCGAATCAAACACAAAAACAAAATGCCTGGCTGCACAACCGAACGACAATGATGGCTTCTCAAATCGCTCAATCTGAAAACACATCCGAACAATTAAAGGCCTTATCGCAATTGAGTGAATCGCAGAGCAGAGCTTTTACTTCGTATTTCGGCTTGCCGAGCGAATTTCCAAGAGCCGAAACAGTGGCCGATTTACTGTCCGAGCATAATTGGCAATTGGCAAATTTGGCTACAGTTGAATCTGCCAAAAGGCCGGACGGCTGGCAGCTCGCAGACAATGCTCTCGAATTGGCAATTGGCATAGCTGCTCTCTTGGGCGGTGTTTACGGAACAAAAGTAGCCGGTTTTTTGCAGTTGGCCAAGACAAAATCAAAAGCCCTTGAGGAAATTGTAAAAGGTAACGAACTTTTTAAGCAGGAAAATCCTGAATCTGCACCCGCCTTCAAAGCTGCTCAGAAAAATCAATCCTCAAAAACTCGTCAAATCGTAGAACAAACCAGGGCGTAACAGGGTACTATTGCGAATTGCCACCTTGTGTTTTTTTCTGCCTGCCGCTCAAAAGCAATTATTAGAGCTATCCTTAAGTGTTGTGCCGTCTGAATCTTAAAATGGATCATCAATTTCCAAAAGAAGTTCCCACACAGCCCGCGGCCTTTGGTACTGTTCCGGCCCCGATGGCCGTGCTTTCATGGTAGGTACCCGCCAGCTTTCAGGTGTGTTAAACCAGAATGCTGTCCGTGGATTTTCATACGTGTTAAAATAAACGCCGTAAGCAGTCTGTAATGCCTCTTTTTTTAGTCCGGCATTATGCATCAAAGCTGCAAGAAAATACGTTGAACCTGTCCAGACTTCGTCCGATTGCAAGGTTCCAATCAAAGTTCCATCTTCCTTAATAGCATTTATTGCTCCAATATCTCCGATACCGTCTCCTGTATAATCCTTCATTGGCTTCACACACCTTTCAAATGTTTGAAGCAAATGGGCTTTCATTTTTTCCCTTGGTAAAATATCAGCTAACCCGTATTTACCACAATATAACTGCCCATTTAATCCATCACTCATGATAGCGGTCGGGAATTTGCCTTTGGTATCCATCTTATAATACCCTTTGCCTGGCATCCACAGTTGGACATCAAGATTTTTCCTGGCATTTTCCAGCCACTCTCTCACCTCCGGCAAAATCGGATCTTTTTTAACTATTGCCATCTGCTCAAAACATTCAAGCGAGCCAACCCAAAGCCCGCTGCATAAAAGACTTGTCCCATATAATCCCCACGCATCATATGTATTGTCTGACCCGCTATTATCAGGCAGATAATCTTTATTCTTATCTGTTGATTTCATAAAACTATATACAGTTTTGCAGGCAGGCCATACATAGTCCAAAAAATCCCTGTCTTTATAAAGATAATAATAACGCCAGCATTGCTGTACGAATTTCGGTGATAAATCCTTCCAGTACACAAGGTCAGGAATATCCTGGCGATACACATCAAATTTAAAATAAGGGTCGCATTTTTTCGGGTCTCCAACATCATGAGGAACAAGTCCTTTCGGAACGGGTTTCTCGAATTGAAAATACAGAGTCCCGTCAGCAAAACATCTCAGAGTATCACGTTCTATTTCAGGCCAGAACTTCGCAAAAACGATAGAAGAATAGTGTCTTACATCAAGTGTATTTGCGGAAGTATACACAGGACTTTCCATAACATAATGCTTATGGTCATCTTCGTGAAGCCCCATAAATTCACGGTCATGACCGCTCTTCAAACCAGCTTCATAAAAACATCCGCCAATCTGGTTATAATATAATTCATTGAAAGCAGCACATTTTAGCCAATCCGGGTATTTTTTATTATTAATAACCGGACGCATCCAGTCATCGATTTTCTCTTCCCACTTTCCGTAATTATTCAATGCCTCTCTGGCAATAGCTGCGCCATTATTTGTGCCGCGGCCAAAATACTGTGTATATTTTTTCCACCATTCAGTTCCGGAATTAAATTTCACTACCGGAAAATCCCAAGCTATAACAAAAGGAACAATACGTTTTTCTCCCGGTTTAAGCTTGAAATTCACCGCTATTGCGGCAGCTTTATGAGAACCATCAAGATTTCCGTTATTCAAAACACCGTTGTTTTTAAACTGCTCCCAGATATCCGCGCCATTCCCATCGCCGTCCCAGCTCGTTGTATATGAAACAGTTCCCCCGCTTAATTCTTTAGAAGCAATACACAACTCGCCAATACCTTTTTTAGACCTCATAACCACGCCGGTTATATCCTTTTGCCTGGTAGGAGAATTCTTAAATTGGCTTTCCTTGATATTTTCCCCAACGTAAACTCCGGGAAATGTAAGCATTACCCCAATCTCGATATTTTCATCTGTGGAGTTATAAAACTTAAACTGCCATACTCCCACGGGATATGATGTTTCCTTATAGTTATGCGGTATAATAGGGCTGAAAAATTTCTGGCTGATATCTGTTTCAAAACAATTATATGAAACCCATCCCTTGGGCTGCAATCCATAATAAATGCCGTCTCCAGTTCTGATTTTAGCCCATGCTTTTTTGAGATTTTGGCCGGTCGCAAGACATTTTACTTCAGGTTTTTTATTTCCTGTTTTTTCAAATATATGGAACGCAGCTTCAGGAAGCCATATGTCTTTATAGAGCGTACTATCAAATGTCTGAAAAGGGCCGAAAGAACCGCTTATTGTGTACATAAATGAACCTGCGCCAAAGCCGCCTAAAGCGATACCCCTGTCAGGGCTGCTGCTGATACATTTGTCAGGAATGTCTCCGAGGTAACGCTTCCAGGCGCATTGGGGGACATTAAAGAAGTTCCTGTCTGGCAAAGAAACAGGTACACCATGGATTTTTTCAGAACCCGAACTCTTGTTGCCGACAAAATCAACAGCTTTGACGTAATAATAATATTCAATGCCGCTGGTGACGGTTTCATCTTTGTATTTTGACTCTTTTACAGGCTTGGAATTTAATTTGACAAATTCTGTATCTTTCTTGGAAGAGCGGTAAATATCATAAGAATGGAAATCAGTTTCCCCATTGTCCTTCCAGTTCAGGAAAACCATTTTATCGGTAAATACTCCTGACAAACCGGTTGGAACTGAAGGGATTAACCCATCATCCAACTTTTCAATTTCTATTTTAAGTTCAAAAATTGAGTATCCCCAGTCGGCGGCACGTTCAATGCCATACATTTTGACGTACCGTGCTTTCTGTTTGCCGACATAAATAATATCAGTATCCCCATCTCCATTTTCTTCTGTATATACAGTTTTCCAGTTTTTCAAATCATCTGAAATCTGTATTTCGTAAACACGGGCATAAGCTGCTTCCCAGAGTATGTTCATTGAATCAAACATTTTCGGGCAGCCAAGGTCAAAACATATCCATTGCGGGTCGGATTGTTCGGATGCCCAGCGTGTATGGATATTATCATCAACAGCATTTTCGCCCCTAAGTTCCGGCCTGTTATTTTCAACGGAAGAAACAGTAACTTTTTCAATTTTTAGCTCTTTGCAAAAAGCATCTGAAGAAAAAAGAGAAACCGCTGTAAATACGACTATCAAAACGGATAAAATTTTCCTGAGCATCCTTGACCTTCGATTATAAATGTGTAGCAATTTTTCTATCAAATCAACTTTCCACTGCAAAATTATTACTTGTTTTTATATCATAAACGAGATATTGTCAAGTGTTGTGGATTCAGAGTAATGTCGGGATAATTGGCAAATCAAGTATCTATCATTCGTTCAGCACATCAGTTTTTATAAAAAAAGCAGCCATAATTACAAACTGGCTGAAATTAGAAACCATTTGCTAATTTCGACAAAATAAATTATCATTTGAAACTGATTTGTAGGCCGAGTGGCGGAATGGCAGA
>JAGLSG010000020.1 GCA_023135865.1 Planctomycetota bacterium
TATGTCTGTGGCGGACTGAGAATCGGATGCGTGAAGCCGGCCAGCGGAGCTGTGATTGACCGGAATAGCAAAATTAAAGTTTATCAGGAAAGAAGGACGAAAAATGTCATCCAAGCCCAATTCCCCGGCTGAGTCGGCGGCAAAAAAGAAAACAAAAACAAAGGCAAAAATATCTGCCGAGCCGAAGTCAGCGAAAAAACCACAAACAAAACAAATGAAAACCGGCGCTCAAATTATCGTTGATACGCTCATTGAACAAGGTGTTGATACGATGTTCGGCTATCTCGGTGGAGTGGTTCTGCCATTATTCGACCGGCTCTATGATGCACCGATTAATTTCATAATTCCGCGACACGAACAGGGCGGCTGCCATATGGCGGATGCCTACGCAAGGGCAAGCGGAAAAGTCGGTGTGGTCGTGGCGACTTCCGGCCCGGGAGCGTGCAATCTCGTTACAGGTCTTGCTACAGCTATGATGGATTCTATTCCAATAGTAGCTCTGACGGGGCAGGTGAGAACGACGCTTATCGGAAATGATGCGTTTCAGGAGGCAGACACGACCGGAATAACACGGCCAGTTACAAAATATAATTGCATCGTAAAAGATGTTAAGGATTTGGCTCGTACTATTCGGGAGGCATTTCATATTGCTTCGACCGGCAGGCCGGGCCCGGTGCTGATTGATATTCCCGTTGACGTTCAGGTTGAAAAATGCGACACGTCCGAGCCGGCTGAATTGGCACTTCCGGGATATAAAATTAAGCCGCACGGAAATTCGAGACAGATTTCGCAGGCAGCGGCAGCGATAAATAAATCAGAGAAGCCGGTGCTCTACGTTGGCGGCGGTGTTATAAGTGCGAATGCAAGTAAGGAATTAACGGCGTTTGCTGAAAAATCGCATCTGCCGGTTACGATGACGCTTTTGGCACTTGGCTGCTACGACCAGAGTAAGCCCGAATCGCTCGATATGCTCGGAATGCACGGCTCGGCTTATGCAAATTATGCCGTTCAGCAGGCAGATTGCCTGATAGCTATCGGTGCGCGGTTTGAAGATAGAGTTACAGGAAAAATCAAGGCATTTGCGCCGAATGCAAAAATCATACATATAGATATAGACCCGGCGAGTATATCCAAAAATGTTCACGTGGATATTCCGGTGGTCGGCGACGCAAAAGTCATACTAACTGAACTGACAAAAGAAGTGGAATTTCGACAGAGGAAAGAATGGTTTGCAAAAATCGCGGAATGGAAAAAGAAATTCCCGTTCAGATACGACAATAATTCATCGGTGATTAAGCCGCAATATGTAGTCGAGGAGATTTGTCGGCAGACGAAAGGAAAAGCAATTATAGCTACCGGCGTTGGCCAAAACCAGATGTGGGCAGCCCAATTTTATAAATGCAGCGTGCCGAGACAGTTTATCAGTTCCGGCGGATTGGGAACGATGGGTTTTGGACTGCCGGCGGCAATCGGAGCTCAAATTGCTATGCCAAACGCAACGGTTATTGATATTGACGGCGATAATAGTTTTAATATGACAATGACCGAGCTTAGTACAGCGGTTCAATATAAACTGCCGATTAAGGTCTGCATTTTGAATAACGGCTATATGGGAATGGTTCGGCAATGGCAGGAGCTGTTCTATAATAAGCGTTACGCTATGAGCCACATCGAAAATCCTGAATATGAAAAACTGGCAAAGGCGCTTGGAGCCGAGGGCTTTATGGTCGATAAAAAAGCTGATGTTGCGGCTGGCGTAAAACGTATGCTCGACGAGAAAAAGCCGTGCGTGGCTGATTTCAGAGTTGAGCCGGAAGAAAATGTTTGGCCGATGGTGCCGGCTGGCAAGGGAATCCACGAAATGGATGGATTGGATATTTTAGAGAGTATGGCGTAGAAAGTGCAAAAGTCAAAGTGTAAAACGTAAAGTTAAGGAAGTCATCGCAGCAAAGCTGCGATTCCACAATTTTGAATTTTTAGTTTTAAACTTTTAATTTGGTTCTACTATGAAACATATAATAAGTGCATTAGTTGAAAATAAGCCGGGAGTTCTGGCTCACGTTGCAGGAATGTTTGCCGCAAGGGCGTTTAATATCGATTCGCTTGTGGTGGGCCGAACAGAAGACATCAATCTTAGCCGAATGACGATTGTTGTTATTGGCGATGATAAAGTTGTTGAGCAGGTGCGAAAGCAGCTGGCGAAAATTGTGCCGGTGGTTAAGGTGCAGGATTTTGTCGGCCAGCCGGTGGTTGCGCGCGACCTGATGCTGATAGCAATTTCAGCTCCGGCGGCAAAACGGCCGGAAATCTTCGCTCTGATAGAAATGTTCAAAGGCAAAGTCGTGGACATTGGTGTTAAGCTGGTTATGGTTGAGATCAGCGGCCCGGAAGCGAAAATCGAGGCGTTTATCAATGTCTGCAAGCCGTACGGCATTAAAAGCGTTGCAAGAACCGGAACAATCGCAATGCCAAGACAGATATAATTTACGGCTTTCTTCAGCGGCAAAATCCGTTAATTTCAATTTGCTTGTGCAATCTCGCTATTGATTGATAGTGTGGGAATATATTAGTATTGGTATGCAGATTTTTGGCGGGCTTTTTTGTGGCGATTAGAGCATTTTAATATTTTCTGTTCGTATTTAGGCCGTAGTGAGGACAAGGATGGCAAGGAAGAAAACACAGCTCTACTCGTTGTAGAGTGAGTATTTCTGACGCCGCCAGCCGAAGCAGCAACAGGCATAAAGCGAACACGAAAAATTAAACTGCTCTAGCAACGCTTGGCCATTAAAGTTGGATATTAATACTGTCAATAATGATTATTGCCGATACGAATAGTTTTGCAGGGAAAATCGGCAAAAAATCAGCTGATTTCGGAAATTCTGAAAATATTTTTATTTTTTTGCATTTTTTTCGCTTTTTATAGTTGCGTTCTATAGCTTTTTTTAATATCTTTGCTCGTTTACATCATTATAAATAGGGCTATTGACTCCGGTTTCTGTCCAAATTGCAGTTTTGCAAGGCGAGAGGTGGCGGTTTCGGTTTATCCTTATTGCGCAGTTGCAGTACTGAAAATGCGGTTGCAGAACAAATTGGCGATGTGATGATGTAATAATTTGCGGTGTTTTTAAACTCGGTTTGCTGTTTTATAAATAACGACAAATTCGAGAACCGCTGCTGTAGCTCAGTGGTAGAGCGCTTCCTTGGTAAGGACGAGGTCATGGGTTCAAGTCCCATCAGCAGCTAAATGAAACTATCCCGTACAAGAGGGTAAATAAAAGAGACAATAAAGCAAGGGCGTGATGGCAGTAAATGGCCATAAACGAGAAGGCAAAAGGGCGGCGTGAAAAAACGCTGTGCTTGAAGCGGTCAATAAAAGCGGCAATAGAGAAGAAACGATACACAATGTAAGGGAGTAAACGAAGTCCGAGCAAGTGGGCAATAAAAAAAGCAATAAGAACAATATGCAAGGCAATGGCACGAAGAGCAAAAGAGGCAAGTAAAAAATAGTACGAAAATAAAAAATGCTAAAAGAGCCAACGCAGCTTGAAAGGCAAAAGAATAAACAAATAGCGACAGTAGTGCTGAAATAAAAAAACAATAGAGCCGTTAAGGCAAGAGTGAATTAAAAACGGATAAAAAATAGGATACTAACCGCTATACATTGGAGGTTTATAGGAAGATGGCTAAAGAAGTATTCGAGCGCACAAAACCACACGTTAATATCGGAACTATCGGTCATATCGACCATGGCAAAACAACGCTGACAGCTGCAATTACTATGCGGCTCGCACATAAGTCCGGTAAGGGTAATGTCAAGAAGTTTGAAGAAATCGACAATGCCCCCGAAGAAAAAGAACGCGGCATTACAATCAATACCGCTCATGTGGAGTATGAAACTGAGAATCGCCACTATGCACACGTCGATTGTCCGGGACATGCTGACTATGTCAAGAATATGATTACCGGTGCTGCTCAGATGGACGGCGCAATCCTCGTTGTCGCTGCAAGCGATGGCCCGATGCCGCAGACTCGTGAACATATCCTTCTTGCTCGTCAGGTTAACGTGCCGAAAATTGTTGTGTTTATGAATAAAACTGACCAGGTTGATGACCCGGAACTGATCGAGCTGGTGGAGTTGGAAATACGTGAACTGCTCAGTAAATATGATTTCCCGGGCGATGATATTCCGCTTATCAAAGGTTCAGCTTTTGCAGCAATGGACTGCGGCGGAGAAGACGACGAAAAATGCAAATGTATCGATGAACTGATGGCAGCTGTCGATGAATATATTCCAGTGCCGCAGCGCGAAGTTGACAAGCCATTCCTTATGCCAATCGAAGACGTGTTCAGTATTAAGGGACGCGGAACAGTCGGAACCGGCAGAATTGAACGCGGTATAGTTCACGTCGGAGATGATGTCGAATTGGTAGGACTTATCAAGGAAACACGCAAGACAGTTGTAACCGGCGTTGAAATGTTTAACAAAACTCTAAACGAAGGTCAGGCAGGCGACAATGTTGGTATCCTTTTGCGAGGCGTTGAAAAGAAAGACCTCGAACGCGGCCAGGTTGTTGCAGCACCGGGCAGTATTACGCCACATACGAAATTTCACGCTGAGGTTTATGTGCTGACAAAAGAAGAAGGCGGTCGTCATACACCGTTTTTCGCCGGCTACAGGCCGCAGTTCTATTTTAGAACAACCGACGTTACAGGAGCTGTTCATACGCTGATGAGTCGCGATGGAAAATCGGCAGAAATGTGTATGCCGGGCGACAATATCACAATGGATGTGGAAATTATTTCGGCTATCGCAATGGAAGAAGGACTCAGGTTCGCTATTCGTGAAGGCGGAAGAACAGTTGGTGCAGGCGTGGTAACAAAAGTTATCGAATAACCAGACTTCCCGGCTCCCTGGCAAGTGTGAATTGCCGGCCAGTGTGAATTGTTAGTGCGAGCCGGTTGTACAGCGGTTGGCACGAGCAGGGTGATTTTGGAATTGTCGAGATAAAATTGTCTGCTGGAAAAAGATTTTTGAATCTTTGCAGAGGAAGTGCCTCGCAATAAAAAAGATAGAATAGTAAATAATTAGAGCATCTCAAAGCTCAAAGAGGTATCGGTTGTGAAGTTAAAAATGCCGATGACAGGGATTTTGGGATAGGTTGTATAAATATGGCTAAAAAGAAAAGTAAAAGAGAAGACGTCTGGCTCGAATGCAAGGAGTGCGGAAATAGAAATTATCGTACAAGTGTTTCTGTTGCCGAAGGTACGCCGAAGTTCGAGCTGAAAAAGTTTTGTAAAAATGAACGGCAAAGAACCGTTCATAAAATAAGACGTAAGTAGAGAAATATAAAACTAAAAGCGTAAAATTAGAAACCAGAACCTGGAATTCAAAACGGCTGATGGATATTGTTGGGCGGTTGGGCAGCCAGAAAATTTTGAGTTTTTAATCCTGGTTTTGAATTTTAAGCTTTTAGCTTTCGGCTTTCAGCTTAGATAGGCCAGTAGCTCAATTGGCAGAGCGTCGGTCTCCAAAACCGAAGGTTGGGGGTTCGAGGCCTCCCTGGCCTGATTTGAATCTCGGCGAGAAAGCCGGGTGCCCAAAACGGAAAAATTTGGTTCTGTTGATGGGTGATGCAAAGTAAGTGGGCGATGCGGAAAAATGGATAAAGAAGCATCGCCAAAGAAAAAAAGAAAATCTGAAAAGCGTGAGTGGCGAAATTATGAAGCTTGATATTTATAAACGAGGACAGGGAAAAAACACGCGGCTTTGCAGCACTTTTGGTGTGGGAATAATCGTTGCCGTTGGATGCTTTCAGCTTTACAAAAAAATGCAGGCAACAGATCTTGATTTGTGGTCGCAGACAATGATTCCAGCCGGACTCTTCGTTGTTCTGGCATTTTTGATTTTCTGGCTGACGAATAAACCGGCGATTGCAGATTTTCTAATCGCAGCTGAAGGTGAAATGAAAAAAGTCAGCTGGTCGAGCAGAAAAGAAATAATGGTCTCAACCTTTATTGTTATTGTGGTTGTGGTATTTATGGCATCATTGCTCGGTTTGACAGACTTGAGCTTCAGTATGTTCTTTGCCTGGCTGCTGAGCTGACCGGGCTAAATAACCGGGCTAAATAAAATAGAACCCTGCCATGTGATGGCAGGGCTAAACAAAAAATAAAATCGCTTTACGAAATAAAAAGATGCGGATTTGGAAAAAAAGCGTGAAGCGAAAAAAATAGATACGAAAATACGTTTCACCCATTCGACTGCGCTCAGGGCAGGCGAGATACGAGATGCGAGATACGAAATATGCAATGGTATGTTTTACGAGTTGCGGCAAACAAAGAAACGACAGTTAAAGATGTCCTTATGCGCAAAGTGCAGCAGCAGGAAGATATTGCCAGTGTTGTCGGAAGAATCGAAGTGCCTGTCGAAAGAGTTAAAAAGGTGCGAGGAAATAAACAGACCGTACGCAGTCGTAAACTCTATCCGGGATATGTTTTTATGGAACTCGAGCCGCAGGAAAATGGCAAAGTGCCCGAAGCACTCTGGTTTATGATTAAAGAAGTTTCAGGTGTCGGTGATTTCATCGGAACAGAAGGCGTGCCAACGGCAATGAGAGATACAGATGTTGCAAAAATGCTCGCCGAAGCTGAAAAACTCGAAGAAGCACCAAGCATTAAACTGGAATTCAAAAAAGGTGATATGATTAAAATTCAGCAGGGGCCATTTGAAAATTTCGAAGGCGTAGTCGATTCAATCGACCCCGAACGCGGAATCGTAAAAGTTATAGTCTCAATCTTTAATAGAGAAACGCCGCTGGATATTGAATACTGGCAAATAGAAAAAATCTAAGCTGGCAGGTCGGCAGTGGTGGAAAAAGCGGCAATGAAAAAAAATACGCAAAACAAGAATGTGGTGGCAGTGGATGAGTATACAAAAGAAGATAAGTATAAGCTGTAAACGTGAGTACGTACAAAAAAAGATAAAAAAATAAAAACGAGAAGGGTTGATAATAGTGGCTAAGGAAGTATTGGTAAAAATTAAATTACAGGCATCGGGCGGAAAAGCAACACCGGCTCCGCCTATCGGCCCTGCACTCGGTCAGCACGGAATAAATATCGGACAGTTTGTTTCGCAGTTCAATGAGCGAACAAAAGATATGAATGGAACAACCGTGCCGGTAGTAATATCGCTTTACGCAGACAAAAGCTTCACGTTTGAGGTTAAAAGTCCGCCGGCAGCTGTACTGCTGAAACAGGCAGCTGAAGTTGCAAAGGGAAGCGGTGTGCCAAACAAAGAAAAAGTCGGCAAAGTTACCCCTGAGCAGGTCAGAAAAATCGCAGAAACAAAATTCGAGGATTTGAACGCCTTTGACCTTGACCAGGCGGCAAAAATCATCGAAGGAACAGCCCGCAGTATGGGAATAGAAGTTGCTGGTTAATTAACGAGTATTGAAAAAGTTATACTTAATACGGGATAAAAAGTAATGGCACTTAAAGGCAAAAGATACAGAGCTGAAGCTGAAAAGACCAACGATGAGTTGGTGGATTTGGCGGTAGCTATAGATAGAATCAAATCGTTTAGCTCGGCTAAATTCGACCAGACGGTCGAATGCGTTCTGCATTTGGGAATCGACCCGAAACACGCAGACCAGCTTATTCGCGGCTCAATCTCTCTGCCGCACGGAATTGGTAAAAAGAAAAAAGTTGTCGCCTTCTGTGATGATTCGCAAATAGAAGAAGCGAAAGCGGCAGGCGCAATCGAGGCCGGCTGCGATGAACTCGTGAAAAAAATAACCGACGGCTGGCTCGATTTTGATGTGGCTATCGCTTCGCCGAGAGTTATGGGAAAAGTTGGAAAGCTCGGAAGAGTACTCGGCCCGCAGGGAAAAATGCCTTCACCGAAAAATGGTACCATTACAGCTAAACTGGTTGAAGCGGTCGCAGAATTCGTAGCTGGAAAAGTCGAATTCAGAAACGATTCCGGTGGAAATGTCCATGTAATAGTCGGAAAACAAAGTTTTGAAAAAGAAAAGCTAATCGATAATACAAACGCATTTGTTGCACATATTAAAAAAATTAAGCCGGCCTCCTCGAAAGGTACGTATATTAAAAAAATGTCTATGTCCGCTACGATGAGTCCGTCCGTAATAGTAAATGTTTAAGAAGTAAGCGTTGTAAAAAAATAGAGCAGGGCTGAAGGTGGCTCTGCGTTCTTTTTAGTTTTGAATTACAGAACTGACAGGTTAGGTAAAAATTATGAGTAAATACATCAAAGGATTATTGCAATCGCAATTTGAGCAGAAAATCAATAATGAAAACATTAACGAATTTCTCATTGTAAGTACCAAAGGTGTTGGCGGAACCGATGGTAATCAATTGAGAGGGCAGCTGAAGGAAAAAGGAATTAATCTGCTCGTAGTTAAGAATTCATTGTTTGGTAAGGCGTTGGCCAATTGCGGAATTGATTCGGCATCATCTCTGCTTAGTGGGCCTTGTGCTGTGGCTTATGGCGGCGATAGCATAGTTGATGTTGCAAAGGAAATTGCCGGCTTGGCAAAGAAAATTTCCCAACTTGATATTAAGGGTGCTTTTCTTGATGGTTCAGCTCTCGATGCAGAGGCAGCTATGGCACTTTCTAAAATGCCGACAAGAATTGAACTGCAGGGTCAAATCGTTATGCTTGCAAAATCGCCGGGTGCAAGACTTGCTTCGAGTATTGGTGCACCAGCCGGAGCTATTGCCGGATGCATAAAAACGATTATCGAAAATGCAGAAAAGCAGGCAGAAGCAGCATAAAATACTGTATTGCGTTGTGCGTATCGCGTATTGCGAGCTACTGGCCGCAGATGTCAGTTCAGAGTGAGCAGCTACGACATACGCAATACGCATCACGAATGACGAAATATATTGCTTGAGATGGTTGTCCCTGTTTTTTTGGTTTTTGCCAAAAGGGGTTAAACAAAACATGTGGTTTTGGCTACCATCGAGCGTTGAACAGATTGGAGAATTGTAAAAATGTCGGAAGATAAAGCAAAAGAGGTCGAGCAGACAGCAGAAGTCAAAGAAGTTGCAGAAGTAAAAGAAACAAAAGAATGGAGCAAAGACATTAAAGACCTCGGCGATAAAATCGTTGAACTTACTTTGATGAAAGCCAAGGAACTCGGCGATTACCTCAAGGATGAATACGGAATCGAACCGGCAGCTGGCGGAGTTGTTATGGCAGGGCCGGCAGCAGGTGCAGGCGAAGCAGAAGTCGAAGAAAAATCGACGTTCGACGTAATTCTGAAAAGTTTCGGCGAAAAGAAAATCCAGGTCATTAAAGAAGTAAGAGCTATAACAGGACTCGGATTGAAAGAAGCAAAAGACCTTGTTGACAGCGCACCAAAACCGGTTAAAGAGGGCTTGAGTAAGCCAGAGGCAGAAGAAGCCAAAAGTCAGCTCGAAGCAGCTGGTGCTGTTGTTGAATTAGCTTAAAAAAACAAACTATTAACGTGTGCAAATCGGCGATGGATGCACTATTTTGTCGTAAAACTGGTACCGTTTGTAAATTGGCTAAAAACAAACTACTAAGTATGTGCAAATTGGCGATGATTGTGCGCTTGTGTTGTAAAATATGAGGTGCTAAATGGCTTTGAATATTCGCAAATTCGGCAAAGCCCAGGATGCCGTTGAAGTTCCTAATCTGGTGGCTGTGCAGCGCGAAAGCTACGCGCGTTTTCTGCAAAGAGATGCTCTGCCGACAAAAAGAAATCGTAGTGGGCTGGAAGGATTGTTTAGCGAAATCTTCCCTGTCGAAAGCTACGACAAAACAATGTCGCTGGAATATCTCTACTACGAACTGGAAAAACCGAGATATAATACAGTTGAATGCAGGCAGCTAAGACTGACTCATGCTTACCCGATGAAAATCCATTGCCGCCTGAAAACAAAAACAGGCATAACCGAGCAAACAGTGTATCTCGGCGAAATGCCGGTTATGATAGGTGGCGGTGAATTCATAATCAACGGAGCTGAGCGTGTTATAGTAAGCCAGCTGCACAGAAGCCCTGGCGTGGATTTTCTCGTTGAAAGTAAAGAAGGCGACAGAGTTCTGCACGGTGGAAGAATTATCCCCGAAAGAGGCAGCTGGATAGAAATCAGTGTTACAAAGAAAGACGTGCTTGCTGTCAAAATTGACCAGTCGAGCAAAATGCCGGGCACACTTTTCCTGCGGGCTATGGATCCACAATGTGGAACTACAGAAGAAATACTTCGCCTGTTTTATCCGACGAAAATGATTGCAGTCGCAAAAGTCGAGCCGACTATGTGGGCGGTTGGACCAATAGTGGATACGCAAACCGGCGAAGTAATAGTAAACGCCGCAAGACAAATCGGAGACAGCGTTTCGCTCATAAAGCAAAGCGAACTTAAAAAAATCGAAGTCATAGAAAAGCCGCAGGATTTACTTATCTTAAATACGCTGGCAGATGATGATTGCGAAAGCCATGAACAGGCACTGCTAAAATTTTATATGAAATTACGGCCGGGAAATCCGCCAAACGAAGAAAAAGCAAAAATATTCTTCACTGAAAAATTCTTCGATACAAATCGCTATCGGCTTGGAAAAGTCGGAAGATTTCGACTGAATCGTAAATTCGACACTATGGTCAAAGGCCAGGAAATAGTCGATGATTCCGTGATGGTTCTCTGCGTCAAAGATTTTATCAACACAATGAGATACATTATGCTCCTCAGAGCAAATGAAGGAGTGGTTGACGATATTGACCATCTCGGCAACAGGCGGCTGCGAACAATCGATGAACTCGCTGGTGATGAAATTAGAAAAGGCCTGCTGAAATTGAGAAAGACCATTCAGGAACGAATGAGTATGAGGTCAATCAAACAGCAACCGCCTCTAAATTTAAATACAAATAAAGACAATGATGCCGAAAAAAAACCGGTAGAAGAAGTTGTTATTCCGGCTCTTCGAATAGCTGACCTCGTGAATTCCAAAAGCGTTTCAAGCAGTATAAATTACTTCTTCGGACGCGGCGAACTCAGCCAGATTGTTGACCAGACAAATGCTTTAAGTCAGTTGGCACACGAAAGACGATTATCAGCGCTTGGACCGGGCGGACTCAACAGAAGAAGAGCCGGCTTTGAAGTGCGAGATGTACACATCAGCCATTACGGAAGGGTTTGTCCGATAGAAACGCCGGAAGGAACAAATATCGGTCTAATCGCTTCGCTGGCTGTGTTTGCTTCTGTCGATGAATATGGTTTTCTGCTGACACCTTATCGCAAAGTTGAAAATGGAAAAGTGACCGATGAGGTCATGAATTTGCGAGCGGACGAAGAAATGAGAGCAGTGTTTGTGCCGCCGGATGTGGTGGATGCAAAAACGGGTGTTGTCGATAGCGAGATAGCATTGGCGAGAAAAAATGGCGAACTGGCACACGTGTCAGGCAAAGATGTGGATTATGTCGATGTTTCGCCAAAACAAATAGTTGGTATTTCAGCAGCACTTATACCATTCCTTGAACACGATGATGCTAACAGAGCTTTGATGGGTTCAAATATGCAGCGACAAGCAGTGCCGCTTTTGAAAGCAGAAGCGCCATTGGTCGGAACCGGCATCGAAACCGTAGTCGGACAAAATTCGAGTATGGTTGTTTGTGCAAAAGAACGCGGAGTTGTCGTAGCTGTCGATTCACAAAAAATAGTAATAGAACACAACTCAAAATCAAAATCTCCGATACCCGAAACATCTGAATATAAACTAAAAAAATTCATCGGGCTAAATGAAAGAACCTGTCTTAATCAGAAGCCGATAATTCAGCTCGGCCAAAAAATTGCAAAAGGCCAGGTTATTGCTGATGGCGGCGGAACCGATAACGGCGTTTTGGCTCTTGGTAAAAATGTGCTGGTGGGTTTTGTGTCCTTTGATGGATTCAACTTTGAGGATGCTATCATTATAAGTGAGAAACTTGTTAAAGACGATAGCTTCACAAGTATTCATATAGATGAATTCACAGCTGAAGTGCGAGAGACGCGGCTTGGTAGAGAAGAGTTTACCAGAGATATTCCAAACGTCAGCGAAAAAGCACTGAGAAATCTTGATGAGTTCGGAATAGCAAGAGAAGGAACAAGGGTTTGTACCGGCGATATACTTGTAGGCAAAGTTGTGCCGAAAAGCAAAACGGAATTAACGCCGGAAGAAAAACTGCTGCATGCAATATTCGGAAGAGCCGGCGAAGATGTGAAAAACGATTCGCTCGAATTGCCAAGCGGATACGAAGGCGTGATAATAAAAACCGAACGCTTCACAAGACGCGGCTCGTCAAGCGATGAAGCAAAAGCACTTAGTGCCCAGATAAAACAGTACGAAAAGGAAATGAGGGCAAAAGAGTGTATGCTGTTCAGGCAAATGATGGAATTGGTGCGGGAAAAATTCGACATTAATGTTGTCGACCCTTCCACACGTCAAAAAGTCGGTGTCAGCGATAATGATGATGTTGTTTATGAGCAGATAGAAGGATTTGACATAAAGTGGGTCAAGCCGGTTTCCGCAAGAGATGATGTGCAGAAAATTGTTGACAGCTTCTTGGAAAAAATAGCCCAGGTCAAAGAGGAAACAAAGCATAGAATCGAACGGATGAAGCATGGTGATGAACTGCCGAGCGGCGTTCTGCAAATGGTGAAAATTTATATCGTCGCTAAAAGAACAATGTCAATTGGTGATAAAGTGGCCGGAAGACATGGAAACAAAGGTGTTGTGGCCAAAATTATGCCGGAAGAAGATATGCCGTTCCTTGAAGATGGTACGCCATTGGAGATATTACTCAACCCGCTTGGCGTGCCGAGTCGTATGAACGTCGGCCAGATTCTCGAAACACATCTTGGATGGGTGGCTAAGGTTCTTGGATTCAATGCCGTAACTCCGGTCTTTGACAGTGCAACGGAAAACGAAATTAGAACGCTTACCACCGAAGCAAATGATTTTATGGAGCAGCGGGCAGCAAAATTTGAAAACGATAAACAGCCGCCGCCTGATGACGAATTTTTCATCAAGGTTCCAAAAAATATGAAGACTCAGTTGTATGATGGAAGAACCGGCGAACCGTTCGATCAAAAGGCAACCATCGGATATATGTATGTGCTTAAACTGCATCACCTTGTCGATGATAAAATTCATGCTCGTGCGACAGGGCCATACAGCTTGATTACACAGCAGCCGCTCGGCGGAAAAGCAAGAACCGGCGGACAGAGATTTGGCGAAATGGAAGTATGGGCACTTGAGGGTTACGGTGCGGCTTACACGCTGCAGGAAATGCTGACAGTAAAAAGTGATGACGTTGAAGGACGAACGAAAATATACGAATCAATGGTCAAGGGCACTAATACGCTCGAAGCGGGAACGCCATTGTCGTTTGATGTGTTGTGTAACGAAATAAGAGGGCTGGGATTAAATATTCAGCTCGAAAAGAAACGGCTTGGAAAAGTTGCTCTATAATTAAGGGAACCTCTAATAATTGCTTTTGAGCGACAGGTAACCAAAAATAATAAACTCATAATGGAGTTAATAGCGTATGCTTGGAAATATTTACGATCGCATTAATGATTACGGCTCAGTAAAAATATCATTGGCCAGTCCAAATGATATTCGCAGCTGGTCCTTTGGCGAAATACGAAAACCGGAAACCATAAACTACCGTACGTATCGGCCGGAAAAAGACGGCTTGTTCTGCGAAAGAATATTCGGCCCGGAAAGAGACTGGGAATGTGCCTGCGGAAAATATAAAGGTACAAAATTCAAAGGCATAATCTGCGACCGCTGCGGTGTGAAAGTTACGCACAGCAGAGTGCGAAGAAAAAGAATGGGACATATAAATCTCGCTGCGCCGGTTGTGCATATATGGTTCTTCAAAGCTGTACCAAACAAACTTGGAACGCTGCTCTGTATGAAGGGTACAGATCTTGAAAAAATAATTTATTTTCAGGATTATGTTGTTACAGACCCCGGACAGAGTCCATTGAAAAAAGGCCAGTTAATCAGCGAAGAAGAATGTCGTGAAGCGTTAAATAAATACGGCAATTCCTTCAAGGCGGCGATGGGCGCTGAGGCAATTTCAGATTTACTGCAGAATCTTGACCTTACTGCTTTAAGTGCTCAGCTTAGACTGGATATGACAAAAACTGCGAGCAAACAAAAGCTCAAAGACCTTACCAAACGTCTTAAACTTGTTGATTCAATCAATAACGGTGTCAATAAGCCGGAGTGGATGGTTCTCGATGTTGTTCCTGTGATTCCGCCGGACCTGCGGCCGTTGGTACTGCTTGAAAGTGGTAACTTTGCAACAAGCGATCTGAATGACCTCTACAGACGAATTATAAATCGCAACAACCGTTTGAAAAAACTTATCGATTTGAACGCACCTGATGTAATTATCAGAAATGAAAAAAGAATGCTTCAGCAGGCAGTGGATTCACTGCTCGATAATAATCGCTGCCGCAGACCTGTACTCGGCAGTAATAATCGCCCCCTGAAATCGCTGACAGATATGATTAAGGGCAAGCAAGGACGTTTCCGCGAAAATCTGCTCGGAAAAAGAGTTGATTATTCGGCACGCTCCGTAATCGTAGTTGGGCCAAATTTGAAACTCTATCAGTGCGGACTGCCAAAGAAAATAGCTCTGGAACTTTATCAGCCGTTTATCATTCGAAAACTGAAGCAGCACGGCTTGGCTGATACAATAAAAAGCGCAAAAAGAATGATTGAATCGCGAAGTGCAGCGGTGTGGGATGTTCTCGAAGAAGTTATTT
>JAGLSG010000021.1 GCA_023135865.1 Planctomycetota bacterium
TCTACCATTGAGCTACGTTGGCATATTCGTCGCTCGTATTTCGTATCTCGTGAAGCGAGCAACAAACTCATTTACAATTATAATGAAAAGATGCGGCTAAGTCAATCCCGACAAACTATGAATGGTAAACTATAAACTTTTTGGCTCGACTGAGCTGGCCGACGACTGCCACATCCCATCCGGCTTAACTTGCAGCAGGCCGCTGTCGCAATAAAAATTCAATACGGCAATTGTGTAATTCACAACAGCTTTGGTTTTGGCATTTTGAGCGTCAAATAAATCGCTCTGAGCGTCAAGAACGCGGCGACTGCTTGCTCGGCCATATTGCAATAATAAAAAAGTGTTATCAAAACGCTTGCGGGCAAGGGCGAGCTGCTGCAGCTGGACTTTTCTCTGCTCAGCGGCACTTTGCAAATCACGATAGCTGCGGCGAATCTCAAGTATAATCAAATCGGCAAGCTCGGCGTAATTACGGCGGCTCTGATTTAATGTTATTAACGCCCTGCGATAGGCATCCTGCTCAGCGGTGCGGTCAAGCCCAAAATCCAAATCAGCGCCGATTTGGACACCGCCCCTTTCAAGCGTTGAAAGGGCATCGAAGCCGGTTTTTCTCTCTGTGGAAAAATCAGTTGAAGCAGTCAAAGTAAGTTCCATTCCAAGCTGCTCAGCGGCAACGGTTACTTTTCGCCGGCCATCAATTACAGCATCGGCACTATTAGCTAAATCCAGACGGCAACTAAGAGCGGCTTCGAGCGCCTGCGATTCGGAAAAATTCAGCTCATTCGCCTCCGCAGCGGACGCAATTGCATCAAGTTCGTTAACATCCAAAATCAGCATCGCATCGGGCGAAATGGCGAGCTGAAATTTCAACTCGTCAAGCGACTGCTTATAATCCCTCGCATCCTGAATCCAGGTGTCTTTTGCATTAAGTTTGTCCTGCTCAATCTGGTCAAATTCAAAACGGGCAATTCGGCCTGCATCGGATAATTTTTCAGCTTTTTCGTAAACGTTACAGAGCACTTCGTAATTATTGCGAGCATTTTTCATAGTGTCAGACAATTGCAAAGTAACATAATATTTGGTTACTACTTCAACGACAAACGTCCGGCGGAAACGATTGAAAATTCGCAGCTGATAGAGAACGTTACGTTCGGCCTGAGTTAGATTTTCGAGAGCTATTTTATACTCGCTGCGAGCAAGCAGCGGCTGAGAAACAGTAGCTATTAAAATTGTGGCAAGACCGCCCTGGGCATTGCCGGTTATAATATCGAGCCAGCCGGCGGCAATGGCTGCACTTATTCGTGTTCCGCCAGCCAAAAGCTGCTCAAAACCAAAACCGGCTGTGGTAGTCAATTGCTCAAAGCCATTTTCTTCGAGATACTGCTCACTAACAATTCCGGCAAGGTGCGGGGCAAATGCGTGCCGAGATAGAATCAAATCCATCGCCCTTAGATACATTTCTTCTTTTTGGATTTGGTAAATGCGACTGTTTGCGGTGGCAATAGCTACGGCTTGCGGCAAAGTCAAAATTCCAGAAGCTGGAATAGTTTTGGCGATTTGAATATCACCAGCTGACGGCTCAATATCGCTGATTTTGTAATTGTTCTTACTGCCGAAATCGTCCTGCCATTTGCCGTCGATTATTTTGTAGCTTTTTTCGTCAAGTAGCGTTTTGCATTTGTCGGGATTTTGTTCGGCGCAGCCAAAAACAAAGACAGCGGCCAGCGCTGTTAGAATGAATCCGCAGATTGTGAAGCGATTATTCATTAGAATAAAAATCAACTGTCAAAAATAAAAAAACAAGATTGCCGCTGTCCAAAAAACAGGCCCCTTCGACAGACTCAGGACTTCGCTCGCAATGACAATGGCAATGTTCTCAATAAAATAAATTTAATCTTTCAGTTCCAGCCGGCGGATTCCAACTAATTCGCCTGAAACAAGTTTCATTCCAGATGGAATTTTTATCGAAATTGGAAGTCCCCATTCAGGAATGGCTGGATTTTGCCACAACCGCTCCGGCTTTCTTTCAACAGTCGGCCCGACATACGCTATGCGAGATTTCGCAACCGTAATTTTCTGCGTCCTCTTTTTAACAAGCTCAACTGCCGTTCCTTCCTGAACGAGGTCTGCCTGTTCTCCGCTAATATAAGCGATGATTTCACGAGGCGTGGCCTCGGCTATGGCAAGTATCGGCTCACCGGCGAGAACAACCTCACCCGGCCGGCGCAAAATGGATTCGCCAGACCTGCGCAAAACGACATCACCTGCCCTGCCATAAAGCGGAACAACTATACCGTCAAACGGAGCTTTCAATTCTACCGTTCGACGCAGTTCCAACGCCTCAATCTGAACCCACAACTCATCCATCAGCCGCTCCTGAACCGCTATTTCTTTGCGTATAACTTCAAGAGCACTATTCACTAACGGATGCTGCATCTGGCGCAAAGCAAATTCATCGCGACGCTGCTGCGCTTGTTTCAAATCCTGCTTGCTCTGCTCAAGCAGCTGCTCGTTGGCTTCAATCTTTTTCGCTAATGTGTCGTAGAGAACCTCTGCTTTCTCAAGTTCATAGACAGCGATGGCATCCTGCTCCAAAAGCTGACGAGCAATTTTCACTTCAACAGCGAGGTCTTCCAGCATTACAAGGTCGCTCGCAATTAACGCTTTTGTCTCGAGAATACGAACTCTAACATCCGCTACATCCACAGAGTATCGCCGCTGCGATTCGATATTGTCGGTTTCAAGGTTAGCCGCTTCGGCACGAATGGCCTCTTCGGTAGGTACTAATTGTGCCATCAGGCGTTCTATCTCAGCTCTCGCAATAGCGAGTTGTGCCTTTAATTGCTCCTGCAGCATCGGCTCATCGTCGAGTACGGTATCGATTACAGCTACGGTCTGACCTATGTTGACTTTTCCAAATAACTGAACGGAAACGCTTTTCAGTTGGCCGGGACAGGTGGCCTTAACGTGGCGAATCTGGCCCTGAGCAAAGCCGAGAATTTCAAAATGCTCGCTGCGCCGCTGAAACAATCCAACCAATGCAGCCACCACGCCAAGCCAAACAAGAATCGGCAGGATGTGCAAGTGCATATGGTTGAATATATTTAGTTTTGAAATTATTTTCTTCATTATAAATTTTATTACACTTCGAGAAGCTGTTCCTGCATTGTCAAACTCAGGTTTTCAATGCCTTCGATTTTGCCAAGCTCCTCCAGCATTTTCTCATTCTTTCTGGAGCTTCTTATCATTAGCTGGTAGGCATATTCCACAACAGGACTTCCGAATCCGCTGTCCTGCGAAGATATTAAAGTGAAGCTGCCGCAAAAACGTTTGAGAATTATTGTAACCGGATGGTCAGGACCAATGCGGCTATTCAAAGTGAATCGCAAAAAACCGTTGTGCGGCTGATGAGCGCCAAAGCTGGTCAAATAAAGATAAACTGTTATTGAACCAAGAACCACCGTGCCAAGTACCGCAATGGAATATCTGCCCGCACCGCACGCCATCCCGATTACCAGTGAGCAGAAAATGAAAACTATATCCCTCGTGTCCTTGACCACATTTCGAAAACGGATAATCGCCAAAGCTCCCATCAATCCGAAAGCTGTTATGATATTATTGCCAATCACTACCATAATGATGGCTACCACAACCGTAATTAAAATCAGCGACTGGACAAAAGTTCTTGAATAAGATAATCCGCTGTGCGTGAAGTAGTAAACCCAGGCCAGAGTCTGGCCGAGTACGAACGCCAAAAGCAGCGACAAAAGCGCAGCTTCAATCCCGCCATTTGAAGCCGCAACTGTCCTACCATCCAAAATTTCCCAAAATTGATTCATAGCAGTTTTATAAAATACGACCAACCAAAAATTGTACCCAAAAACTTTAGCAATCAACGGTTGTTTGCGTAGTTATTAAGTCCAATTGTGAACATCGGCGTTTTTGGAGCGTGAAATCCCAATAAACAGGCATTTTTTACAGTATTGGCATATTTCGACATTGATTGCGGCTGCAAATTGAAATATGTTGCCATTCTCGCAAGCCAGGCGGGATAACGTCCGGTAAATTTGACTTCAAGGATTACGCCTCTCAAAAAATGTTTTTGCCAACCGTGGCCGTTCAGAGATATATCGGGCGAAACGTCCATATTATAAGCGAGCTGACGGTCGAAAGTTACCCGAACCCGATTATCGCAATCGCTCTCATAGGCGCTGCGCATATAACGAATTCTGGTGAGCGGAACAGCGGCAATACTGCGTTGGTAAAGGTTGAATTGGCGAAGCGTTTTTTCATCTTCACGATAATGCTGCTGCGGTATATATAAACCCGAAAGCAGGCCGGCCACATCTTTACTCATTACTCTTGCGCGGCTTTTGATTATGACAGTATTGGCGCGGCGTTTTATCTCAAAAAAACGAGGATAATCAGGGTCGTCCGTGTAGCTGCGAACGCGAAGTTTGAAACGGTTTTTATGGCCGTCCAAACTCTCACGACACAAACGTAAATTCATTGAATCAAGATACAAGCTGACGAGCGGATAACATTTTTCCGGCAGCTTTCTACAATAACTATCGAAGTGCAAATACTGCTCAACAAATTTCGCAACGGCTCTCGCTTTGGATTCTGTTAAAAGATATTTCATCTCGTAGCGACAGCCAAGCGTACGGTCAACCATCGCAATTGGACTTTTCATACCCAATCCGGTTTTGCCGCTCTTTTTTGTATTCGACTGTCTTATCATAATCACTTCATCTTTACCATAACAACCCTGCCATAGTGATGGCATGGCTAACCAATTCTAAATACTAATTACGGATTAACTGCTCCTGGCGAAGGCGTTTCAGCTGACCAATTATTTGGGTCGTTTCCATAACACTGCGGAAAAATTCTGCTAAGCGAATCACCATAACCATCCGGCTCGGTTGGCCAGGGAGCAATGTCTTCATAAGTTACCCTGTCAACACGAATATAATATCGCGTACCACTGACCATATCACCGGGCATACTGATTTCAACTTTTTCGCCGCCATTACTCAAGCTGCCATCAGTCCATTGCACAACTTCAACGCCAGCCGGAGCCGAACCAAATTCACTCTCGAACACAGCAATATCTTTTACCAAAAGCATATAGCCATAAGCCGGTATGTTCGCATCAGCTGCAAATATTAAATCTATTCCCTCTGTAAATGCCCAGCTTGCAACTTGCTCGCTGTCGTACAAATCCACACTGCTCGCCGAAAGATTGTAAAGCTCAATGTATTCAGCATCAGCGTTGACTGCGGGATGATACATAATTTCATTGATTACGATTGGCCCGACTTTCGGATAAGCGTTTTCAGCTCCCGGCGTATTTGAACTCATTGAAACAAAGTTATATGTTCCTGTGCTTTTCAAATATCTTCCGAAGGCAACGCCTGTTTCGGAAGCACCGAAATCTTCCTGCTCGCGGTAGCCGGTTAATACGCCGCCTTGTCCGCTTGAAAGATAAGCTGTTTCGCCGTTTTCGCTAAGAGCAAATGCGTCATTGCAGCCGGATTCATTTGGGTTACCGAAATTCGTGTCTTCATAGAAAACAATGTAGTCGTTTGCAGCTATTACTGTTCCATCTGCAATTTTGTATTTCATTAAATTCGCATCATCGCTGTCATTATCGCTTAAGAACCATCCGCCGATATTTATTGCCGAACTTGTCGTATTGTAAAGCTCAACCCAGTCGGGAGCTGCTGCGTGCGAATGCGATAAAACTTCGTTAATTACAACATCACCCGGAGCCGGAGAAGTGTCAGCTTCGCCGGGTGAGCCGCCGATAAATGTGCTTGCTCGCCAGCTGTCTTCATTATTGAAATCGTTAATATCTGTAGCGGCCGGCGAAATCAGAGTCAGCGAGAAACCACCACCATCTGTAATTGAATACCAATTATCCTCATAATCGAAATCGAGAATTGTTTCACCGATTGCATCTTCGATTTTTATGCGTTCGCCGCCGTTGTCTAACTGGCCGATATAAACGCCGGCTATATTTACATCCGTGTATTGGCTTTCAAATTCGGTCTGGTTTTTAACAACCACAATATATTCATTTGGTTCGAGTTCGAGCCAGCCGAATATAAAATCGATTCCATTTGTGAACTCGACCAGTTTCAGATTTATGGTATTGGCTCCGATGTTTTGCAATTCAACAAATTCTGTGTTTGGGTCATTAGCATCTTTTGGATGATACATAATTTCTGAGATGCGAAGATTTTCTTTTACGCCGCTTACAGCATAAGTCGCTTCATTCAATGCGCTCCAGTTGCTGCCATCAAGTGAACGTGCTTTAATGCAAGTCGTTTCAGCGAGAGCGATAGAGTCTGGCGGAGTATAAATAGTGCCGTAAAGTTTGAAGTCAAAACTAATATCCGAGCTTGTCTTGACATTCTGATGGATTTCAACAGCTATAACATTATTACCATCAACGAGCAGATTTGTATCGACTGGAAATCCAAAGAACGTTGTTTCGTGCGGAGTATATGTAGTGGCTACTGTTTGATAATCAATTGTTCCTGTCGGCATATTATCACGGTCGATTTCTGTGCCGTTCAGATAAAAAACAGCGCCATCGTCCCGCAGGATTTCGAGCGTTAAATCACTGACCTGCGAGGCATCGTTAACATCAAATGTATTGCGGAAATATGTAGTGATATATTTATCGTCCTCGTCGCCGCCGTAGCTGACAACCGTTGCTTCATCGCCGTCGCCGTATCCAAGTTCAGCCGGCCCAGATGCCCAGCTGCTATCGTCAAATGCCAACGCCTGCCAAGCCGTTCCCTGGTCGCTGCCGTTGTCGAGATATTTCCAGTCAGCCCCCTGAGCGATAAACGTTTCTGGCAAATAGCTGCCACCACCGGAAAAAACAACAGCATCAGAATTGACAGAGCCGCCAAACAAACGGGGGTCATTGCCATCGGTGGTATAGTAAATCGTGCCGGTAGTACTTGCCGTCATTGCCAATTGAGCGTTTACGTCAATATAGCAATTGGTATTTTGCTCGGTGCTGTTTATGTAGAAAGTCGGCGGAGCTTCAAACGAAAGATTATCGTCAATCCATCCGGCTCTGTCGGTATGCTCAGGGTCAGGGTCTTCCTGCGGAGCATCAGTTCCAGTAAGCCATCTGTTTACCCAGTCAATTTCCATCTGATAGGTGTGCGGGTCGGACGGGCTGCCGTGATACCAGTTCGGCCAAACGTGAGAATTTAGAATATTCCATTTTATGAAATTTCTCGCACCAGCTTCAGCCAGCAAATCGGTGAGTTCATTGACATCATTATTTATACTTTCATCGCTGAAGATGGTTTCTCGCAATTCGAACCAGCGGTCGGCATCTCGCAGCAGATATTCATCGTCTTCCATCAGCCGGTCGTACCAGCTATGCTCAGGATAAATTAAACTGTAATACCAGCCGGCGGTTTCATGCCATATGATATTGTCATAGTTGCAGTTTCCCATCGAAAGATTGTAATCCCAGGCCGGCCCCATTTTCAGTTTTTCGCCGCGGTCTTTATACATAAAGGTGCTGAGCCGATAGCCGTCAATATTCTTTGCGAACTCAGTGAGTATATGCTGGTCGATAAACGAATCAACATCGATATATTCTGCGTATCCGGTAACCGGGTCTGCGAAATCGGGGTCATCCAGAACAGTTTCAAACTCCCAAATATAATTCCTTATCCACGCCGCCTGTAGAGGACTAAGCTCCGATTCTTTCGGCTCAACGTAGGCCATTTGTCCCATTTTAAGCGTGTTAAATCCGCTATCGCCCGGGTCGAGCCGGTCTTTTTTGACGATATATCCGCCGGTAATTTCCGGCTCAGCGTTATCGCTTGGCTCAAGTTCGGCAATATCAAGTCGGTTTTTGTCTCTTTTGATTTTTTCAACGAGTACATAAAGGCCGACATAGTCATCGGCGTAAGAGATTTCACTGTCGCCGTCATTGTTAAGGAACATTTCGAAAAATACCGTTCGTGGGGCATAGATTCCCATCGCTCTGCTCCACCTGTAAGACAGGACATTCCGCATAAGCGTTTTGTCCATATACGGGCCATACAAAATCCAGTCAGATTCTTTCGGCAGGCCGAGTATGGATACGTTTTTGTCTTCGTTTTCCTCATCCCACACCTCACAAGCGTACATCTTTTTTGGGAACGAACTGGCGCTGGACCCTCGTTCACGCAATCCGCATCGGCCGGTGAAATCTACCACATCGGTTATATTTACTCGATTGCCGTCATTGGAATCCACAAACACCAGATAGGAAGGTGCGTAACTGGTACTGGCTGTTGGCGGAATTGTATTGCCAAATGTTTCTGCGATTGCCATCGGCAAATTGGAATTAAAATTCTGCACGTCGGCATTGAGAGCCAGATACGCCTTGCTTTCAACCTCACCTGGCAGCATATTTGCATCATAGACTTTTGCTCTAACTTCTGTTGTTGTGCTGATTGAAATCGGAGTCGAATAAAGCGTCGATGTTTCGGTCGGCTCGCTGCCGTTTGTTGTATAGCGGATTTGCGCGGTCGGCGAATCGGCTGTCAGCGCCAGTGAAAATGCGGTTATAAAAACTCCTGCATCTTGTGAAAATTCTGCGGATTCTGCGTAGCCGTCAAAGCCGCTTGCGTTTTGACTTCCCGGCGTTGGCGATTGAAAATACTGCATTGAACCGCCGCTCGATAAGCCGTATGAAATATCGTTGAACTGCAAAGGAAATTCGTCATATTCACTGCTGATGGTTTCGCCGTCTGGCTTAATCAATGCGAGGTATTCGCCCTGCCTGTCGAGCCGGAAATTTGTATGCAGCTCATTCGGATTTGTCGAACGGTCTTTTGCTGATGCGAACACAACGAGAAATTCACCGGGTTCGAGCACAACCGCTGGAAATTGCCATCTCGTCAAATCGCCGGCATTGTCAGTTAAGTACCAGCCGTCAAGATTCACATCGAAATGGCTGCGGTTATAGATTTCAACCCAATCGCAGTAGTTGCCGTCTTCATCTGCCAAGCCGGAAATGTTTGAAGCGACCAATTCTGTAATTTGCAGCGGCTTTTCATCTTCAAGCCAGTCGGCAGCCATTACTGCAAAATCAACGGCGTTGACATTAGCATCTTCCGTGAGGTCAGCCGATGTGCTGGAGTTGTTCAGCCATTGTTCGCCAAGCAGCATCAGGTCAACAAAATCGACCGCGCAGTCGCCGTCAATATCACCAGCCGGACAAGCTGCTTTTGCCGGAGCGGACAAGCAGCCGGCTATTAGCAGTGCAAAGAATGTGATTTTAGTAGCGGCAAAAACCGTTCGTAATCTTTTCATTCCCTCTGTCTCTCCTCGCTGTATTCTTTCGGAGCCCTCCGAGTTGCTCTGAAAGAATAGTGAACCACTGCTGATTCATCCTGCTCGGCAGCGATTGCAGCGGCTTAGACAAATCATCCTTACCCCGAGCAACCAGTAGCGAACCGAGTCGAGGGGTTTATCTTAGAGCACTTTAATATTTTCTGTTCAGCTTTAGGCCGTAATAAGGACAAGGATGGCAAAGAAGATTGCACAGCAATATTGAAATATTGCGGGCAAATCTGATGCCGCCAGCCGAAGCCGCAATAGGTATAAAGCGAACAAGAAAAATTAAATTGCTCCAACACGATTCTAACATAAATTTGCTGTTTTTTGAAGCCAAATCTTGGCTTAGAGCTTGTTTTGCGGTGTTTTATAGGCGGTTTTTGAAAAAACCTGCAAAGAACGGTTAGAATACCTATTTTATATTTTTTGGTTTTTAGCCGATTTTTGACATTTTTCACGGATATTTAGCTTGGCGATGTTATGTTTTTGCTGTTTTTTGATTGATTTATGCTTTCGCACTTTTCTTTTATGTCATTGCGAGGCCGCCTTTAGGCCGCGGCAATCTCAACCTTTCACATTTTCGCACCTTCACACCTTTGTTTTATGTCATTGCGTGGTTAGCCCTGCCAATTTCGTGAAGCGTGATGCGTATCTCGTATTGCGTGATTGGTTAGCCCCACCATCACCATGGTGGGGTTTGTTTACTAACTGGGTTATGTTTTCCTGCCATTACTCCTGTCCTGTCTGCCCTTGTTTAAGATTATTACCGAACAAATTTCGTTGATTTTGCGTATATGTTTATAGATGCGTTTTTTGAAGGGCTGGGATTGTGTCCCCTTTTTCCTCCGCGTCTCAGCCCTTTCTTTTCCCACTTTTCTTTTGTTTAATCGCTGATTACACAGTTTTTTTTGCCTGCCCGTCGTAGCTTTAGCGAAGACTGGTCATTGCGAGGCCTGTTTTTAGGCCGAAGCAATCTCAACCATTCTCACTTTTTCTTTTCACACTTTTTTTAATAGCACCTTGTTTTTGCTTTTTTGCAGCTGTTATAATTGACGAAGAAATATCGCAGAGCATCGAGCGGGTGGTCGTAAACTCCATCTTTAAGCAATTATTAACTGATTTGCTTAAATGTTTTATCAAGCAACGCACCGGAACTTAAACTTAAGAATTTTTTTGCCGTCTTGATAAGTTGTGCAAGATGATGCTTTATTAATTTATCTTTGACTATCTGATGTGGCATATGTTGCTGAAAAGTTACACCTGCTGCAGACAGGTCTTTTAGATATCGCGATTTAGTGGATGCTGATTGTATTGGTCGATAATGCTTCCATATGTTCTGATAACTTCTTATACCCTTTAGTATGCGTTCGCGAGTTTCATGATTATAACCGTGTTTTTTATTACTGTTTTTTTTATCATAAAAAAACACGGCTTCAACAATATGTAAAGCCGTATAGAAAGTAACTGTCGCTGTCCAATCACAAAACTCCGGTTTAGCAAGAAGGTAATCTATCACGCCGATGTTATGAATGGCTAATTGTATGTGTTCCGGTTCATTTGGCATTTATTTTGTATATTCCAGCGTCCGTTCTGGGTAACAAAAAGAACTATAATTACTATCGTTGCAGCAAGGTAATGATTGAACGCTTAGTAGAATTTCAGAAAACTTTTCGTTGTTTGCTATTTCGATGTCCAAGAGCGTTAACTCTTCTTCAAGCTGTTCGTCATAAATTTTACTTTTCGTAACCACCAAGAAAAGTAAGCCGGCATCGCGAATAGTTAGGAATATCTTTTGTATTTTACCTTTTCGCTCATAACACCAACTGCCCAAAAACTCCAAAAGCATATTGAATTGTTTACGGAACGCTAATCGCTTTTCTTTATCATAAACCCTGCAAGCTTCAATGGCATCTTCAATTGTCATACAAAAGCGATCTTCATCAGCATCCTCAACGATTACTGTACCACCCTTCTGCGACCATTTAAGATGGATACTTCCCAGTTCTTTGTTAGTGGTACTCATCTCTACTCCAAAAAGCATCAGAAAAATCAGACTATATACCCGATATCGGCTCTTTTGCAAACCTAAATTCACCAAAAATGCAGGAAAAACACGATGAAATCACAAAATCCTCACTTAAGCCAACATTCGCATTATACTTTTTATAGGACCTAATGTAAAGAGGAAAAATAGTGTTTCATATTACCCTAAACACCTAATAGCACCTTGTCTTTGCTTTTTTGCAGCTGTTATAATTGACGAAGAAATATCGCAGAGCGTCGAGCGGGTGGTCGTAAACTCCATCTTTCAGCGGCACTTCCGCCGCATCAGCTGCCGCATCTTCAGCGTAATGATAGCAGCTAAGCGCTTCAATCAATCTCGGACATCTATTTGAAATCACCAATCTGCTCTTGCCGTCCCCGCCGAGGATAGCTCTTCGCACCAATTCGATTCCAGCTGCGATTGAGCTTTTTCTGTAATGCGTAATTATTCCGAGCGACCTCAATTCCCGCACGCTGCTGGTTCCGGTTACGTCATTTTTTCCAGCCCCCGCCGGGTCGCAAAAAGTAGCTGTAATTTTTTCTTCGCTAATCGGCGTTCTTTTTTTCATTTCATCTGCGTGCGAATCTATCGTTGCTCTGCTGCGTAGGTACTCATCGATTACATAAATTTTGCCATCATTGTCCGGCTGAATCCACAGGCAGACAAACGGATTTACGAATCCGAAATCCAGCGTTCGATACAGCGGCAGATTCGGATTATAGTCAATTGTTTTGACGTGTTTTTGTGGGTCGAATTGGTCGAACACTATATTTTCCAAATTTGGCCGTTTGCAGAGCATTTCTGCTTCCCAGCTTTTCCTGCTGGCTCTGCGCATTGCTGTAATGCAGTCATCGATTTTCAAATATCCGTCAGCAATTTTTGCTTTTCCGCCGCAGTCCGGCCACAGCGGACATTGTGAACAATTTCTGCCGACGCATTTTTCGATTGTCTCCCAGATGCACCATTTGAAAACCGGCGTATTATTTTTTTCAGCGAGAGCGATTTGCTTTTGCATCAGGCCGTACGGCTTGTGCATTGTGCTGATAATTTCCATAGCTGCTGTGATATTTTCTGTGCTTTGCGTTGTGAAAGCTGCTGCTGCGAAAACTTCTTTTTCGAACAGCTCGATTTCATCGCAGCGTAATTTTTGGATGTGCTGACCGCGCACGGAGGTTGGCGATTGGGTTAGCACTTCGACTGCTGATGCGTTTTTGAATTGGCATTTATTTTTTCTGATTGCCCCTGACGTGAATTTTTCAAATCCGTTATCTATAAATCCGAGCAGGTAGTCGTACATTCTTTGCGATTGCTCACCACTTCCGCCGAGTATTCTCGTTTGGCAGTTTGGCTTAAAGATACAGTCGAGCAGCGTAGCTATTGCTGCGAGTTGTGTTTTACCCCCGCCGCGATTAGCCCAGACGATAGCATCGCCGTTTTTTGTTTTTGATTTTTGATTTTGGTTCGGCAAGCTCACCACAGGTTCAAAATCGATTGCGAAGCTATGCCAGAGGTAGTCCATAGGGCTGGAGTGTTGTGGACAGATTTTTTTATTTGGCACATTTAGATTCAGGAAGATTTTGATATAGTTTTTTAGTTGTTGTTTTGTTTTTGGCCTGGTTGTTTTTAATTTTTCAAAGACCTGTGCTGCTTTTTTGAAGTCTATATTTTTTTTAATTTGGATACTGGATTTCACTTTTCGCACCTTTCATTTCGTATTGCGTATATCGTGAAGCGTATATCGTATTGTGTTTTTTGTCATACCTGCGAAGGCAGGTATCCATTTTTTAACCACGGATTTCTCGTATTGCGTCTTCGGCCTGTCGCGTCGTAGCTTTAGCGAAGACGGGTTAGCCCTGCCATCACTCCTGTCCTGAGCAACGTCGAAGGAATGGCAGGGTTCACTTTTCCCACTTTCCCCGCCTTCCCACATTCCCACTTTTTTTATGTCATTGCGAGGCCGCCTTTTGGCCGTGGCAATCTCAACCTTTCGCACCTTTCGCACGTTCACACTTTTCTTTTTACGCTTTCTTTTTATTCTTCGCAAAGAGCGAGCAGGAGTTTTTCAGCTGTTTTTTCCGTCAGCGGAAAATCCAATTCCGTCTGCGAATCCTCATTTTCTTCGCCCTGCTTTTGAAGCAGCTTTTCGCCAACCGAATCTGGAAATGCAATAATATCCAAACACGCCCTGCGAGCCGTTTCCTCTTTTTCAGATTCGGTTAACTGCACCAGCTTTGCCGCTGCGGCAAGTGAAAATCTTGCTATGAGCAGTTTGCTCTGCAATCGGGCAACGCTTATTCGCCGAGCAATTTCCGCTGTGAAATTTTCATCGGCCAGCCATTTATTGTAGGTATTTTTTGTGATTTTATTTTTTTCGATGAGCTGCTGTTCATCCATTTCACCGGCAAACAAATCCTCGATTAGAGCCAGTTGTTTTTTATTGAGTTTCATAATTTTGTTCCTTAGTTGTTTGTTGATAAGTTTTTATCTATGAACAATGAACTCGCTTGCGATTTTTGTCAGTGCCGCTGCTTTTTTTTCTGCGGATGTTTTTTTTTGCTCATTTTCTTTTTGTAATGAGCTTGTCGAATCTACCTGTGGTGAGCATTGTCGAACCATCGCTGCCTTGATTGCCGTTTTGATTATTTCCTGCTGAGAGTCATTTACAAAGAACACGAGCGGATTTGCAAAACAGGTTTCCTTTCCCGTTGGTTTTGCCGGCGACTGCGGCAATTTTAGCGAATTTAATCTTTCGATTTGGCTCGCTGTCTGCGGAAGAAATTTCGCTAATTCTTTTGCTGCTGTTTTTTCATTCAGCCGCTTCAGAAGTTCTAATTTTTTGCCGAGCATATCCGTTCCGCTCAATCGGTTCAGCGTAAGCAGCATAACATCCGCCTGCTCATCATCAATATCCCAGACGATGCAATCAGCTGTTTTGTTTTTGAGTTTTTCCAAAGCTGCCCAGCGATGATGACCGTTAATAATTTGAAAATAGCCACTGTTTGTATTTTTGTTGTGCCTGGCTGGCCGAACGAGCAGCGGTTCATACCTGCCGGTCTTTTCAATGTTGCGCACCAGCTTTGCGAAATTTGATTTGCTCATTTTGTTCGGATTGTCTGGATGAGCTACGAGTTTTTCCAATTCGATTTGCTCAATTACATTTTCCACTTTTAACACCTTTCACACTTTTGTTTTATCTAATCGCAGATTGCGCTGATTACACTGATTTTTTCCGTCATTGCGAGCGAAGCGCGGCAATCTCAACCTTTCGCACCTTTCACACTTTTATTGAGCCACACATAATAGATTGGCCGAGTTCCAAGTTTGCTAATCACAAAAGCCATCTGCTCTTTGTCGTTTTGCAGGTTCCGATTTCCGCCGTAGCTCATAAGAAACTGCCGGATTTGCCGAGCGGTAAAAACCTTTTTTCGCTGGGTGAGTTTTTCAATTTTTTTGTGCAGCTTTTCAGCGTTGATTAACTCGTCTTTTTCAATGCCGACAGCGTCAAACGCTTCGAGCATTTGCACACATCTCGCAGGAGTTTTCGCTTCAAAGCGTGTCATTCCTGCCTTTTCAAAAAACGGATTCACCTTGCCCATCACAGCGAGAGCTTCTATAACCGGCATTTGCAGCATTGGGAGCGTCTCTCTCACCAGCCGGCTCGCCAGACCCAAAGAGCGAAATCTCGGCTCAATAACCACCCTGCTGATTCTGCGGATGTTTTTATTGATTAAAGCCAATTGCGTTGACCTGTCGAAGCCGGAAAAGATATTTCCAAGAGCTACATTTCTAAGCTCCAGTCCGGCAGTCGGCATTGAGTAAACGATTACGCCGACTGGAATTTTTCTATTTCCAATGCGAGCGAGCATTTTGAAAATTGCCGCAAAGCAGCGAAGCTTACTGCTGCGATAATGATATTTTGCGAGCTGCTTATAATCATCGAGACAGCCATTTGTAATTTCGATATTTTCAGTAACACTGCAAGTCATATTCGTACCTCGTATTTCGCCTGCCCTGAGCTTGTCGAATGGGTTTAGCTCTGCCACCCCTGTCCTGAGCGTAGCCGAATGGCTGTGGACAGGGATTGTTTAATCGCTGATTGCGCTGATTAACGCAGATTTTTTTGTCATTGCGAGGCCTGTTTTTCAGGCCGCGGCAATCTCAACCTTTCGCACTTTCACACCTTTCACACCTTTCACACATTCGCACCTTATCCTGAGCCACGTCGAAAGATTCTCAATTCTAAATTCTAAATTCTAAATTTTTATAAATCACTTCCGCCGGGCCGGCCAAATCTTTAACGACCAAAACGTCCGGCTCAAGGTCAGCCAAAATATCATCGTGGCTCGAAGCGAGAACAAAAGTTACTCCATTTCGTTTTGCGAATTTGTAAATCTGATGCGAAATAACAGCTGCTGTGATTCGGTCGAGATTGCTGCAAAATTCGTCAGCGAAAATGAATTTTGTTTTTCTCGCAAAAGCCATTGCCAGCCGAAATCTATATTTCTGGCCGTCGCTCAAATTCACCGGCTTAGCAAGAATTGTAAATACATCATTTAATCCGGCGCAGCTGAGCAACTTCAAAGCCGTCATCACATCGCCGTCAATGCAATCGATTAGCGTTTTGTCTTTTGCCAGTTTTATTTCATTCAGATTCGTTCGCTCTTTTTTAGGAATGGCTTTTTCAAGCTCACGAAGTAAGACACTTTTGCCGGCCCCGGAAGAGCCGGTTATGTAAATCACATCAGCTGGTTTTATTTTTATTTTGCAGCTGTGCTCAACCGCCCTCTCGCTTAGTGCGTCAGTTGTTACGCCGAATATCTTGCAGATGGCAACGACCTTATCTGTAATCTCGGCCTGCCAGGAAAAACTTTTGCAAACACAAAGTTCCATAAAACCCCCACTACTAAAATTAAAAACTAAAAATGTAAAACTCAAAACCAAAACTCAAAGCTTAAAACTTCCAGCTATCCCTGAAACCAGCCATTGGTAATTTTGAATTTTAAGCTGTGGTTTTTAGTTTTCAGCTTTTGGCTTGCTTTGCAGAAAAGACTTCTGTTTAAGTGTCATTCCCGCGCAAGCGGGAATCCAGTCATTTTATCAGCGTTTCCTGGACTCCTGCTTTCGCAGGAGTGACAGTTTGTTTGTTCCATTACTTATTCAAACACCAATAGTTTTGGTTTTACATTTTACCCCTTAAGTTTTACGCTTTCTTACTTTCCTCAAGCGAAGCAATGTTGAAATTGCCAGCCCCAGTTTTATAAAGCAGCCATTTCGCAAGGCGATTCGGCCTGCTCGGCCTCGTCATTATTTTCGTTTATAAATTTTTGTATCTTCTTCAGCGTCTCACGAATTCCGTAATAAGTAGTGTTGTTTTTGCCAGCTATTTTCTTCATCGATTTGCCGAGCATAAAATGGTCTTTGGCAATGCTCAGTTCCTTCTTTGAAAATTCGCTACGGCTCTTCAGTAAGGCGATGTATTCATTGCCGGCAAGACGCTCGGCGATCTTGTGCAATTTTCGAGCCATATTTGCCTCGCTTATGTGCGCCAGTTTCGCCATCTGCCGGAAACTGCATCCGTTTTTCAGATACATTGTCATCAGCACTTTATCTTCACCCGCCAGCAAATCGATTCTGCTTTTAAGAATTTCCACCCGACGCCTGTAATCGTTTTTGGTTTCAGCCAATTCACAAGGTGTGTTTCTATGAATGTTTTCCATTTCCTTTTCCCCCATTTGATTGATTATTAACCACTGATTAGTTTTTTATCGCTCTGCGATTGGCTTACTGCAAGAGCCGATTATGTTGTTTTTGCTCTGCATCAGCGATATTTTACAATTCAGGGCGGGCGGCCTTGGGCATTGAGTTGAAAACGCTTTTCACTTATGTTATTTATCTGAACATCTAACATTGAGGGCATTTTACCATAACACAAAACAAAGTCAAGTAATTTGTAAAATCTTTTTCAAATTTTTATCATATTTTAGGATATATTGAACAAAAATCGACTGTTCTCGTCAGTTTTTGTGATATCCAATGATTTCAGTCCTATAATTATTATTTATCGCACTAATATAAATTTGCAATATCGGACGTTTATAAGCCGCTGGTTTTGGCTATAATTTTCAATTGGCTCTCGTCGTAAATATGTGGTTAAATAGAAAGCGTAAATTAAGGACGAATATTGGCGGTTTGAATTATGAAGATAGTTTATTTTGGAAGCGGTGAATTCGGAATCGATTCGCTCGACGCACTCATTGGAGCTGGAAAAACTCCTGAATTTATCGTAACGCAGCCCTCAAAGCCGGCTGGGCGTGGGCGAAAGACAAAACCGACAGCTGTTGCGAGCTGGGCAATGGAAAATTCCGTCAGCTTCATAGAAACCGCAAATGTCAATTCAAACGAAATCTATAAAAAACTGGTTTTACTTGAGCCGGATTTGATTTTAGTAATTGCGTTCGGCCAGAAAATATCAAACGAAATAATATCGCTGCCGGAAAAAGGGATTATAAATGTTCATTCTTCGCTGCTGCCAAAGTATCGAGGAGCAGCTCCAATTAACTGGGCGATTATAAACGGCGAGGCCAAAACCGGAGTCAGCGTAATAACCGTAGTAGATAAAATGGATGCAGGCGATATTCTAAGTCAAGCTAAAACCGAAATTCTCGATACTGAAACAGCCGGCCAATTGCACGAGCGATTGGCAAAACTGGCGGCTCCTCTACTCGTTGAAACAATAGCTGGAATCGAAAACGATTCGGCGAATTATGTCAGGCAGGATTCGTCAAAAGCAACGGCTGCTCCAAAATTGAAAAAATCGGATGGTTTTCTTGACTTTAATGAATCGGCTGAAATTCTAACGAGAAAGATTCGCGGGCTTTGGCCGTGGCCGGCGGCAGCTGCGATTTACCAGCCGCAAAAAACAAATAAAGATTTGCAGATTATAATTGCCGAAGCAGAGCCAATTGAAAATTTAGATACAAATCCAAAAAATTTGTCTGTCGGCTCGCTCGATGAAAACCTGAATGTTATTTGCGGAAGCGGGGCGATCGAAATTATGAAAATTAAGCCGGCTGGAAAAAAAGTTATGACATTTGCAGAATTCGCCAATGGCCGCCATTGTCAGCCAGGCGATAAATTCGTAAAAATAGATAGATAAAGAATTAAAGTGCGAAAGTGTGAGTGTGTGAAAGGTTGAGATTGCCGCGGCAGCGAAGCTGCCTCGCAATGACATAAAACAAGAGTGGGAAAAGTAAACCCAGTCATTAAACAAACCCCACCATGGTGATGGTGGGGCTAACCAATCACGCAATACGAGATACGCATCACGCTTCACGAAATTGGCAGGGCTAACCATTACGCAATACACAATACGCACGACGCAATACGATAAAACTGTGTTAAATAAAAAATTGAAAACCGCAAGAAACATAGCAGCCGAAACGCTTGAACGTTTTGATTTGAAAAACGATTATGCAGCGACAATTCTAAATAAACTACTCGACGAAACAAATCAGCGGCAAAGAGCGACCGACATTGTTTACGGCACGCTGAGAAATTATCTCGCAATCGATACGGTGCTCGAAAAAATCGGCGAATGTACAATAAAAAGAATTTCGCCAAAACTGCTGAACATAATTCGCATCGCAATTTACGAACTCGTCTATTGTCCGCAAACCGCCAAGTATTCAATCCTGAACGAAGCGGTCGAAATCACAAAAACCATAGCAGGCCAAAAGCAGGCCGGATTCGTAAATGCCATTTTGCGTAAAATCGAAAGGGCAGTAAAAAATCGCCAAACGCCGCTGGAAAAAGCAAACACCGAGGCAACGATTGTGCAGGATTTGTCGAGCGGATGCGAATTTAATAAATCTTTTTTGCCGCCGGCTGACATAAATCCAGCTGACTATTTCAGCGTAGTTTTTTCTCTTCCGAAATGGCTCATCGCCGACTGGCGAGATGAATTTGGTCTTGAAAAAACAAAGCAGATTTGTTTCGGCTCAAATCGCAAACCGAGTATTTACGTTCGGCCAAATACGCTTAAAATAACCGCTGAAGAACTCGCTGAAAAATTTACGCAGGAAAAAATCGAAACGGTTTCGACCGGCTCACCATCAAACCAAATCCTGCCAAACGAATCAATGCTCGCAGTAAAAAGCCCAAAAGCCATTACCAATTTGCCCGGTTTTACGGAGGGACTTTTCAGCGTTCAGGATATTACGGCTTCGCAGCCGGTTAAAATTCTAAAGCCAAAACCCGATTGGAAAATTCTCGACCTCTGCGCAGCTCCGGGAACAAAAACAACCCAGCTCGCTGAATACACAAATGACGCTGCGGAAATTGTCGCTACAGACATTGACAGTGAGCGATTAAAAAAAGTCAGCGAAAACATAAAACGGCTTGGCGTAAAAAGCATTAAAGTTGTGGAGTACGAAAAACTTTTTTGCAATTCTCAATTCAACGCAGTTCTGCTCGATGTGCCCTGCTCAAATACAGGTGTGCTTGCGAAACGAATTGAGCTGCGCCGCAGAATAAATAAAAAAGCAATAAACGAACTGACAAAAATACAAATGCAGCTGCTTTTAACAGCAGCCGAAGCGCTAAAGCCAAATGGCAAAATCTGCTACAGTACGTGCAGTATCCAAACTAAAGAAAACAGCGAACTTATAAATAAATTCATCACTGAAAACAAAAACTTCAAACTGGAAAAGGAAAAACTCACTCTGCCCTCAGCAGAAAATTTCGGCTGCGACGGTGGATACGCAGCGGTCATTACAAAAAAGTGAAAAAACTATTACTTAAGCAACTGAGTCCTCAGGATAAGGTGGGAAAGTGTGAAAAGTGAACCCTGCCATAGTGATGGCAGGGCTAACCACACACAACACGTAAAATCCCTTTTGAAAATCAGCGAAATCAGTGTAATCAGCGATTAAACAAAATAAACGTGTAAAAGATATGAAAAGTAAGAAAGGTGTGAAAGGTTGAGATTGCCGCGCTTCGCCTTTCGACAAGCTCAAGACTTTGCTCGCAATGACATTAAAATCGCTCATCCTGTCATTACGAGGAACGAAGCGACGAAGTAATCTAAGGTTTTTCAGAGAACTCAGCCATTATAGAGCAGAGAATTATATTGCTGTTAGCAGCGTGCTAAACTAAAATGCAGTTCACGAGTTTCGGATGCGTAGATTCGACAAGCTCACTACAAATAGAAAAGGAAAAATGCAAAAATAAAAAGGATGGATAAAATAATGAATTACAGCAGAAAAATTCTATTATTGTGCGCTGCACTAATTCTTCAGGCAGCATTTACTGTTAATGTTCAAGCCGCCGGCAGAAGTACGCCAAAACCGGCAGAAGTTAAGTGCTTCAGTAAATTCTGTGAACTGCCGCTCACAGCTATTACACCAAACGGCTGGCTGGAAAATTTTCTGCAAAACCAAAAAAACGGCCTGACCGGACATCTCGAAGTGGCCGGCTATCCCTATAATACCTGTGGCTGGGCATGTGAAAAAGTGCCGCATACGATGGGTTGCCCGTGGTGGCCTTACGAACAAACCGGATACTGGATTGATGCGATGATGCGATGCGGATACCTGCTGAACGATGACTTCCTAATTCAAAAAGCGAAAAAACATACCAGCTATGTTCTCGCACATCCAGATGCGAACGGAGTACTCGGGCCGCGGCATACAGAAAACGCCAGATGGCCGCACGCCGTGTTCTTCCGGGCTATGATGGCAGAATATTCAGCTACAAAAGACAAACAAATCCTCGAAGCTATGAAGAAACATTATCTATCCGATACATCCGACCACGGTAAAGAAGACCGTGAAGTTTGTAATGTAGAACAGCTTTGCTGGCTGTACGAACTTACCGGAGATAAACGGCTGCTGGAGCAGGCGATAAAAATACACGAGTTATTTAACAAAAACGGCGACGAAAAGGGCTGGGACACCACCATCAAAAACCTGCTTTCAGACAAAAAACCAACTGTTCACGGCGTAACTTTTATGGAGACGGTCAAAATACCAGCTATCCTTTACAGCTACACAGGTGAGAAACGGCTGCTCGATGCCGCTGTTAACGGCTTTGAAAAGCTGGACAGCTTTCATATGTTGATTGATGGCGTTCCAAGCTCAAGTGAGCATTTGGCTGGAAACGCTCCACGCGCCTGCCACGAAATATGCGATATATCAGATTTCACGTGGAGTGCCGGCTATATGCTCCTCACTACCGGCCAGGCCGAGTGGGCTGACAAAATCGAACGTGCCTGCTTCAATGCTGGCATCGGCGCAGTTACAAAAGACTTCAAAGCCCATCAGTACTATTCAAGCCCGAACCAACTCTTAGCCACACGCGACTCAAGTCATGCCACTTACGACAGAGCCCGTATGTCATTTCGTCCGGGACACGATGTGGCCTGCTGCACCGGAAACGTAAACCGTTTTATGCCAAATTACGTTGCCAGAATGTGGCTTGGCGACAGAGATGGCGGGCTGGTGGCAGCGATGTACGGCCCAAGTTCGGTCAGCGCAAAAGTCGGCGCAGATTCCGTAGCTGTTACAATAGTCGAGAAAACTGACTATCCTTTTTCAGAGCATATCGAGTTCGCCATCCAGGCCGAAAAAAATGTGCGGTTTCCACTATGGCTGCGAATTCCCGGCTGGTGCAAAGAACCGGCAATTTCCATCAACGGTAAATCTATGCCAATAGAAATGCAGCGCGGCTCGTTTGTAAAACTCGAACGTGAATTTTCCGATGGCGACAAAATATCGCTCTCATTACCGATGCCATTAAAGCTCAGCCGCTGGCCGCAGCTCGGAGTCGGCATCGAACGCGGACCACTGGTCTATTCACTCGCTATCAAAGAATCTCGGAAAATTGTTGAAATACCAAAATCCAATGCTCAATTCCCCGCATGGGATATACTGCCAACAGGCCCGTGGAACTACGCCTTAAATATCGACGAGAAACAATTGGAAAAACAGGTTCAGGTCGTCCGCCAGCCGATAGCGGTAAACCCGTGGATGGCCGAGCAGGCACCGATAGAATTGTATGTCCCCGCCCAGCGAGCCGAGCAATGGACCCTGCGACGGGTGAAAGATAAGAATAATAAAGATAAGGTGTATGTCCAGACCCCTAATCTGCCTATTCTCAGCAGACGGCCGTTTCGCTGCGATGAAAAACTCGAAAAGATAACGCTTGTTCCATATGGCTGCACGCACCTGCGACTTACAATTTTTCCACTCTGTCGGCAGTAAAACCGCAAAAGCCCGAATATCCGGTCAGCCAAAATCCGCACTATCAGTGTCTGATAATTTGCTCATTGTCAATACTGATAATCGCAATTTGAAACCGTAATTCACAACTTATCCACAAAAACGACTTACATTGTGCAAAACCGGTTAAAAACTTTTTTTTTTCACACATAAACTCAATGCCAACAGCAACATTGCCAACGTGGAAAAGTTTTTCCTTAAAACCGCATTGATTTATCTTTCAACATTTCAATAATGAACAACAACTAACACGAACAACTGCGAGAAAAAGGGGCATATGCAATGCGAGCAATAGTTATGGACGAGCGGAGCAGACGGGAAATAATCATGGATGAGCGGAGTAATCAAAGCGTAATTGTTGGGCAGAGCAGATAGGACGTAATCATGGATGAGCGGAGTAATCAAAGCGTAATTGTTGGGCAGAGCAGATAGGACGCAGTCATGGATGAGCGGAGTAATCAAAGCGTAATTGTTGGGCAGAGCAGATAGGACGTAATCATGGATGAGCGGAGCAGACGGGAAATAATCATGGATGAGCAAAACAGTTGGGGCGTGGTTACAGCCGAACGAAATACCATCGCAGAGAAGACAAATAAATCTCGGCTAATCGAAAATCAAATAAAACAAACGCCGTCCAGCTGCGACCAGACAGCTGTTATCACCCAACATCTCGCTGAGAACATCGGCCATCAAAAATTCGGAATATGGTTCAAAAGCTCAACAAAATTCACGCTGACAAATAACTATCTCAACATTGCAGCTGCCAATCTTTTCATAGCCGGCTGGCTCGAAAAACATTTTCAAACCGAAATAAAACAGGCAGCAAAAACAGTAATTGCAGGCGAGCCGAAAATCGTTTTCACTATCGATTCGGCACTTGGCAGCTTACAAAAAAAATCGCAGCAGCCAATCGAAAAACACCGTCCGCTAAACCGAAACAGTAACTTCAATTCGAAAACTATTCTGCAATCACCAAAAAGAAAACAGCTGAAACTGCATCTCGATACATTCATAGTCGGCTCTGGAAACCAACTCGCATATAACGCAGCGAAAGTCATAATAGCCGAGCAAAAAAGCCCTTTCAATCCGCTCTTTTTTCACGGCGGATACGGAGTCGGCAAAACACACCTGATGCAGGGAATCTGTAATGCCGTCTGCCAAAAACGGCCGCAAACCAAATGGATGTATATGTCCGCTGAGGACTTCGCAAACCAATTCGTGCTGGCCTTGAAAACAAGAAAACTGGAGAGCTTTCGCAATCGGATCAGGCAAACGGATTTGCTCGCTATAGACGACATCCATTTCCTGGCCAGCAAGCCATCAACGCAGGAGGAATTTCTGCATACTTTCAATACTATAGATTTGGCCGGCAAGCAGGTTATCCTGGCTTCCGACGCTCATCCCAAAATGATTGGCCAGCTCTCGGAAAAACTTGTCAACCGATTCGTTTCAGGGATGGTAGCCAGCATTGAAGCGCCGGATTTGGCAACCCGCCAAAAAATATGCAAACAATTTGCAATACATCTCAAGACGCATATCCCTGAAAGCGTAATTCATTACGCCGCTGAAAACGTTCGCAGCAACATCCGCGAACTGCAGGGAGCAATGCTCAAACTGACCGCGTTTGCTTCGCTGCAAAATCAAAAAATATCTCTGTTTATGGCCAAAGAAGTGCTCGCCGAACATCTCGAAAGATGCGACCCGATTGTGCATATTTCCGACATTGAATCGGAGGTAGCTGAATTTTTCCAGCTGACCCCGGCTGACCTGCACTCTGCGAAAAAAAATAAAACCGTATCACTCGCCCGGCATTTTGCGATGTATCTCACACGTAAACACACAAATATGTCGTCAGCTGAAGTCGGCCGTTTTATGGGCAATAAAAATCACGCCACCGTACTGATGGCCTGCAAAAAAATCGAAGGTTGCATCAAACGAAACACAGAATTAACGTGGAAAATAACCGCTGGCAATAAAATCTCAAAAGCGAGAACGATACTTGCAAAGTTAGAAGAGTATATAGCCGGTTAAAGCGAACGAAAAAGCAGTAAAAACAGTAAAAGAAAAAGGCGGCATCGATTCCTACAATGCCGCCAAAACAAACTAATAAAAGGAGAAGGAAGATTAGTATTTTTTTCGTTCACTCCTAAATACGCTGCGTTGGCAAAATGGTTCAAAAAAAGTTGGAAAATAAAAAAACATTTACTAAAAATAACGAATTATACCCTTTAGGGTAGTAATTATCCGCGGACAAACGGGAAAATTTAATTGTAAACAGTGTGTATAGGTTTTTAAAATGGAATATGCGATAGGCAAAACCGGCAGAGTCGTTGCAGCCCGACTGTTTGAGGGCGAAGATATTTATGAGTGCATCGAAAAAATAGCTGCTGACGAAAAAATCAAATCAGCTGCTGTCCTAATCACCGGCGGCTTTAGGGCAGCTGATGTTGTGGTTGGCCCAAAAGAGGAAAAGCCGAAAATTATCGGTAACTTCAAAAAATTCGTTGGCCCCGGCGAAGCGCTCGGCGTTGGCACGATTTACTGCGACAATGATGGCCCAAAGCTGCACATTCACACAGCGATTGGCAAAGGCGACGAAACGGTGGTTGGCTGTCCTCGCGGCGGAGCAAAAACTTTTCTTGTTCTGGAAGTTACGCTCATTGAAATCCAAGGCATTTGTGCCGGCCGCAAACCAGACGCTAAAAATGGCCTTAACCTACTGCGATTTGAATAAATCCAACTATCAAGGTAGCCACTAAAAATACGTCCTGTCATTGCGAGCACAGCGAAGCAATCTCTTTTTGTCACCTCGAGCGCAGTCGAGAGGTCTGTTAAAACAGATTTCCCTTTCGGAATCCACAATTTTAAATCCTCAGCTCCGGCTCGGTCTTGCCGGGCTCTTCGCAAAAGCCCGTGCGAGCTGAAAGATAAGCGGCCTGCAGAACACGCATAGTATTAAGATTTTCGGCGGCACTGCTTATTAATTTATTTTCAGACGGCCTGGAAATACTCAATGCAAAATTTTCCAGCTGAGCCGAAAGCCGGCCAACTAAATTATCTGTGCAAACCAAATCTTCCTCTATTTGTCCGGCCGAATCGGTAACCGTAAAACGATTTTGTTTAACGGTTAAAATTTTGTTTTCGCCGAAAATTTTCAGCCATTCGCTCGAATCACCAAACGTTCTATTTGCGACCAGATTGCCAAAAAGCGTATCCGAAAATTTCATCGTGATTACAGCGGTATCTTCTGTCAGATACATCCGCTGCTTTTTATCACCGGCTTTGCTCGTAATAAGAGCGTAAATCTGTTGCGGTATTTTGAAATTGCTGACTATTGTATCGATTAATCCGTAACAATTTTGCAAAAGGACTCCGCCGCCGGCGAGTTTCAAATCACTCTGCCAGCCGGGAACCGTTTTACTGTTTACATTGCAAACCGCACTGAGCGAAAAAATCCGGCCTGCTTTTCCCTGCTCTAAAAATTGGCGAAGATGAGAATAGCTTTGCGAAAATCTATTTGTAATTCCGACAGCAAATTTCACATTTTCCATTTCAGCCAGCCCGGCAAATTCAGATGCCTGGTCAAAATCCCTGCCCAAAGGAGCCAATTTAAAAATGTTGACCTGTTTTTTAATTGCCGTTTTAATTTGCTCTGCGCAGTTGTGCAAGCCGTCTGCAACCAGGAGGCAATCAAGCTGATTTTGTATTATCAACTGGCGGTAATCATCAAAGCCAACGCAGCCGAATTTTGCAGCTGTGCTTTCAGCAAGTTTCAAATCCTTATCTGCCACAGCTATAATTCCAAAGCATCCGCCAGCTGCCGCCTCAAGCAGCATTTGTCCCTTTTCGCCAAGTCCGATTACAGCTGTTTTTAATTTGTTTTCATTCATTATAAATCACGCATTGTTAATTGATTTCATTGTGTTGTAATTTTACATTGCTTTTGCGAAAAATAAACCGTTTATTTTTCACAAACTACAGTGCTAAGTTTTCCTGCTTACTCGCGAGTAAATAACTTTAGAATAATTGATTATAACTTTATTCGCGGAAATTTATTACCCTAAAGGGTATAAATTTTTCAGCGCCGCTGGTTTTGATTATTTCATCTGAACCAGCTGGAATTAAAATCGCTTCGGTTTGCGGCAGTTGCTCGATTAAACAAAGGCCTTTTTCGATTCCCATCACACTGACCGCTGTTGCGAGAGCATCTGCCTCAGTGCAGCTTTTACAAATTACGCTTACACTCGCCAGGCCGCTGCTGCTTTTTGCGGTTTTGGTATTCATTATATGGCTGTATTTTTTGCCGTCTATTAAAACGAATCTTTGGTAATCGCCGCTTGTTGCAACGGCAAAATCATTCAACTTCAAAGTTAAAATCGATTTGTCTTCTGATTTTGGATTTGGCTCCTGCAAGCCGATTTGCCAGAATTTTTTGCCAGCTGGCGGCCGGCCAAAGCAGCGAATATCTCCGCCAATATCTACCATTGCGCCAAGTGCCCCAATTTTTTTGGCAGCTTCAATTGCTTTGTCGATTGCAAAGCCCTTTGCAATTGCGCCCAAATCAATTTTCATTCCATCTGCGGCAAAACTAACGCTTCTGTCATTTGGAACGATAATAATTTTTTCATAGCCGATTTTTGAACGCACCTTTTCGAGAGCGGCTTGTGATGGAACTAAATTTTCTTTTGCCGCCTTTCGCCACAAATCTTCCAATGCCCCAACTGTAATGTCAAAAGCTCCATCGCTGAGCCGGCTAAACTCTATTGATTTTCGGATTATTTCAAAAGTTATCTCGCTCACAACAACCGGATTGTCATAAGCGTTGCGATTTATTTCGCTAACCTCTGAATCGCTTTTATAAAAGCTGCATAGGTTCTCAATATTTTCGATTTGCTCAAAGGCCGCTTCAATTGCTTTTCTTGCTGTATTTGCGTCAGGAGCTATGGCGACTATGCGAGCGAATGTTCCCATGGCCAAACGGTAGCCGCTGTCGCTCTTGACAGGTTTCCTCGGCAGGCAAAAATTAAGCAGGGCAATCAAGCCGGCAAAAAAAACAATTCCAATTATAATTTTGTAATTTCGTTTATTCATAATTCGTGTAACGGAAAAATCAAAATATACCAAACGCTGATTATACTATATAATGTGATTATGAAAAGTGAGATAAGTAATACAAATCTAAAAGAGCTCATTGAGCAGGATTTCCTGCCTTTTGTGCGAAAGCCGGCCAGATATATCGGCGGTGAAATAAACCAAATCAAAAAAGACCTTAGCAAATGCGAATTGACCGTTGCTCTGTGCTTTCCCGACATTTACGAAATCGCAATGAGCTATACCGGCCTTGCGATTATTTACGATTGCCTGAACAAAATGGAAACCGTGGCAGCTGAAAGAGTTTTTGCGCCGTGGCTCGAAGCGGAAGAAATTCTTCGCAATAAAAAAATTCCGCTCTTTAGTTTGGAATCGAAAGTCGCTCTTAAAAATTTCGATATTGTCAGCTTTAGTTTAACCAACGAACTTTGCTATACAAACGTTCTGAATATGCTGGACTTGGGCGGCATAAATCTTCGCAGCAGCCAGCGAAGCGAATCCGAGCCATTAATAATTGCCGGCGGCGGTCAAACCAATTGCTGTGAGCCGGTTGCGGAATTTTTCGATTTATTCCTGCTCGGTCAGGGCGAAGAAGCGATAATTGAATTAGCCGAGCTAATAAAAGAGCAAAAAAAACTCGGCAAAACAAAAAAAGAAATTCTTTCACTGGCCGCTGAAAAATTCGAGTGGACTTACGTGCCCAGCGTTTATAAGCATAACGGGTCACGGGACACGGGTTACGAGAGACGAAGTGCTGTTGTTGATGGTTTTTCAAATGCCAATGTTCCGCTTGCTCCAATTGTTCCGTTTGTCGAAGCGGTTCACGAAAGGATAAGTATTGAGATTATGCGTGGTTGCCCCGGCAGATGCCGGTTTTGTCAGGCCAGTTTTTGCAGAAGGCCGATTAGCTATCGCAGTGTGGAAAGAATTGTCGAAATTGCAAAAGCGTGCTACAAATCAACCGGCTTCGATACGGTTAGTTTGCTGAGTTTATCAACAGCTGATTATCCGCAGCTGGAAGAATTAACGGTTAAACTGCACGAATATTTTGCGGATAAATATGTCGGGATTTCACTGCCGAGTTTGCGGGTCGATACGCAATTGAAACTATTGCCGAAACTCGTAACCTCCGTCAGGAAAGGTTCAATTACAATAGCAGTTGAAGCGGCGAGCGAAAATTTGCGCAAGCTCATTAATAAGCCATTAAAAGATGAGGATTTGTTTGCCGCAGTTGAGGCAGTTTATCAAGCCGGCTGGCAAAAATTGAAATTATATTTTATGGTGGGCTTTCCCGGCGAAACCGAGGAAGACATAAGGCAAATTGTTGAGCTGGCTAATCAACTGGCAAAGTTGCGGAAGGATGTATGCGGCCAAATCGGCCAAATCAATGCCGCTGTCAGTTGGCTCGTGCCAAAACCGCATACGCCATTCGGCTGGCTCGGCCAAAAACCAAAAGCATATTTCCAGCGAGCAAAACAGATTATACTCGAAGAAAAAATAAAGCTGCGTGCAAATTCAATCAGATTCAAATTTCACAATATAGAATCGAGCGTTCTCGAATCGGCAATGGCAAGAGGCGATAAAAAGTTGTGCGATGTTGTGGAATACGCCTTCAAAAGCGGAGCAAAGTTCGATTTGTGGAGTGAATGTTTTGATTATGATTTGTGGAAAAAAGCGTTTGAAAAATTCGGCTTAAATCTCGAATCAGCCGCTGAAAAACAATTTGCGGAGGATGAAATTTTACCCTGGGAACATTTGGGCGGCCCTGATAAAAAATATCTGCTTGAACACTTAAAGAAAGCCGCTTTAAGTTTTAAACTTTCCGCATTCCTTTGGGAATGTGAAGACCGCCGAGACCTTTTGCGTTTTTGAAATCGGTGATAATTTTAACCGCTTCGTCCGGCTCATCAACTATCGTAAAAACATCAACATCTTCCGGCGAAATGTAGCTGTATTCATTAAGCATTGTTTGTTTTATCCAGTCGAGCAGGCCGGACCAGAAATCACGGCCCATCAAAACCACTGGGAAAAATGCCTGCCTCAAAGTTTGTATCAGTACGAGCGATTCAAAAAACTCATCCATCGTTCCAAGTCCGCCTGGCAAAACTACAAAGCCATTAGCGTATTTTAAGAACATTACTTTTCGGCAGAAAAAATATCTGAAATGCAGCGACATATTCTGAAATTCGTTCGGCTTCTGCTCAACCGGCAATTCGATATTTAAACCGATACTTTTGCCGCCGGCCTCGGCTGCTCCTTTATTTGCCGCCTCCATAATTCCATTGCCGCCGCCGGTAATTACAGCAAAGCCGGCTTTTGCAAAGGCAGCTGCTGTTTCTTCAGCAAGTTTGTAATGCGGATGGTCTGGCTTGGTTCTCGCTGAACCAAAAAGCGAAATCGCCGGCCCAATGGAATCCAAATCGTCAAAGCCCTCAACGAATTCCGCCATTATTCTGAATATCCGCCAAACATCTTCAACTGGATTGCTATTATTGTTCATCATAATTTCGCCGCTCGCTATTCAAATAATAATTTTACCATAATTCCGGCTTTTCCGCAGCCGGACAATATCTCGCAATCGGACAACTTTTGCAATTCGGCTTTCTCGCTTTGCAGATATTGCGTCCGTGAAAAATCAGAAGATGACTGAACATAATCCAGTTCCTCTCAGGTATTATTTCGGCTAAATCGAACTCCAACTTTACAGCATCGCTGTTTGCCGAAAGCCCCAGCCGCCGACTGAGCCGAATAACATGCGTATCGCAGGCGATAGCCGGCTTGCCGAATCCGTTTCCAAGTACAACGTTTGCCGTTTTTCGCCCAACACCCGGCAGCGTTACAAGTTCCTCAATTGTGTCAGGAACTTTACCTGAAAAATTTTCAATTATCGCTTCGCAGCTGCCCTTGATACTGATTGCCTTATTATGATAAAATCCGGCACTTTTTATATCTTCTTCGATTTTCTCTATCGGAGCTTTTGCCCAATCAGCGATTGATTTATATTTCTTAAATAAATCTTTTGTAATAATGTTAACACGAACATCAGTGCATTGGGCTGAAAGAATTGTCGCAATTAGAAGTTCTAAATTATTTGAAAAATTCAGGGCAATTTTTGCGTCAGGATATGTTTTTTTCAGAATTGGAAAAATTTTACTGACGCGCTGAGCTTGAATGATTTTTTTCTTTTGCGTCATAATTTTTCCAGCTGCGACTTTAATTTATCACCGAAAAACATTCCCCGCCATCTAACCGGCTCGGCTCGGCCAGGAACAAACAGGAGCGAAACCGGCACGCCTGGCTCATTGTAAATATTTTTCAAAGCAAGCGTAGCCGGTGAATCACTTGTGGTAGTATCCGCTTTTATTGTTAAAACATTTTTATCCTTGAGCAGTTTCACAATTTCCTTTTGGGAATAAACGCTTTTTTCAACTAGGCCGCAACTCAAACACCAGCTCGCAGTAAATTTAATTAAGACCGGCTGCTGATTTTTAATAGCTGTTTGGATTTTTTGCGAATCGTAATTTTGCCAGTCGATAAGTTTTGGTGATGGTCTTAATAAAATAAAACCAAAGAAAACAGCCATCGCAACTGCGAAAATTCTAATAAGCCATTTGCGAATTCTTTTTGTATTGTGAGCGACCCAACTGCTCCAGACCCATACGCAAAAGCCAAGCACTACAGCGAAATACAATATATTAGCTTGCTTAAGAACCGGCAAAGCTGAGATAAGTTTTACAGCAATACCAAGCAGGACAAAGCCGATTGCCTGCTTAAATAATTCCATCCATTTGCCGGGTTTGGGAAGCCGGTTAAGAAATTTCGGTACAGCCGAAAGTGCCGCATACGGCAGAGCCATTCCAAGACCCATTGTCATTATTGCGAGAGTGGCCAGCGGCAGTTTTTGCGTTTGCGCCCAGGCAAAGGCAGCTGCCAAAAGTGCAAAACTACATGGCGTACTTAAAACCGCCGCCAAAAATCCGGCTCCAATTGCAGCAAAGAGTCCGGCCTTTTTCAATTCGGTTTTACCCGAAACCGCCGGCACATTGAACGTAAATAATCCAAAACAAAATAGAGCCAGCACCACCAGCAAAATTGAAATGCCAATAATAAAAGCCGTATTGCGAAGAACATCTCCCCACTGCAAAACCGTTCCATAAAAAATTTGCAGAACGATATTTGCTCCAGCGAGAGCTGCGAAAAATAAAAGTATTCCAATGCAAAACGAAACGCCGGTTGCGATTGATTTGGTTTTACTCTGGCGGGCAAGCTGCATAACGATAATCGGCAGAATCGGCCAGACGCAAGGCATAATGTTCAAAGACAATCCGGCAAGAAAAGCCAGTAAAAGTGCAAACAAGACAGAACCGTCGCCCGTAGTCCGTGACTCGTGGCTCGCTATAAATTTATTCTTTGGCAGGGTGAATTTTGGCTTGCCCATTTCCCTGTTCAAAGAAATTTTTATCTGCGTTGAAAGCCGGCCAAAATCAGGCATACGGCATTGCCGAGCAGAGCAAACAGCGCCGGAAATATCAATTTTAACCTCTTCAATAATATCTTCCTTAGAAACAGTTTTAATGTCAGCTGTTTTGAAAGGAAGATACACTGTAAAATCACCGCTGAAAACTTCGATTTTTTTTCCTGATAATTCATCGAAATATAAATGCGAAGCTGGAAAAATCGGCTCGGAAAAATTTATGAATTTTCCAGTAATTGTTTTGATTTTAAGATTCGTCTGGCCGGGCGCAGTTTTGGCTGCTCCGTAAAAATGCCAGCCATCTTCAAGATGAAAATGAATCGCAAGAGCTGAATTACTATAGGGATTGACGAACTCGTGCTGGCTTTCTACTGAAATTGCAACAACGTCAGCTTTAACCGAATCGGCTGATTGCGCCGAGCCGGCACAGACGGCAAAAATGAAAATAAAAGCAAATACAAAAAATAAAATTGCCAAAGTTCTTTTTCGCATAATCACCAAAAAAAAACTAAAAACTTAAAGCGTAAAGTGAAAAACTACAGATAGAAACTCAAAACTTTTGAATTTTATACTATGGTTTTGTGTCTTCAGTTTTAGGTTTTTCGTTTTCTTCCTTTTCCTGTTCCGCAGCGAGCAAATCGCCAACCGTCGGCTTATCCAATTCGCCGCCGCTTATAATCAATTCAACATCAGCTGCATCCAACGTTTCATATTTCAAAAGTGCCTCAGCTATTCTCTTAAGTTGCTCCTTATTAGCGAGCATAAGTTTTTTCGCATCTTCATAAGCTGCATTGGTAATTTGCTTTATTTCTTCGTCTATAATTTCAGCTGTTTTCTGGGAATAATCTTTTTCTGACGGCATAACGAAACTTAGTCTATCCAAACCATTGTCAGATTCGTATTGAATCGGGCCAAGCCGGTCGCTCATTCCCCAGGTCAAAATCATTTGCCTCGCAATTTTCGTAGCTTGTTCGATATCCGACTGTGCGCCGCTGGAAATATCGTCAACGAATAATTCTTCCGCAATTCGGCCGGCAAAACAGACCTGTAAAAGAGCCATACAATATTTTTTCGTAAATAATGTTCTGTCTTTTTCCGGCAGAGCGAAAGTGGCTCCGCCCATCGGGCCGCGTGGAATAATGCTGACCTTGTGTAGCGGGTCGGCCTCTTTCAAAAGCGATTGAACGATAGTATGGCCGGCCTCGTGATAGGCAATTGTTTCCTTTTCAGTTTTGTCCATTACGCGGCTCTTTTTGGCCCTGCCCCAGCGGACTTTGTCGCGTGCCTCTTCAAGGTCTGCCATTTCAACGCTGTCTTTGTTGGCCATAGTTGCGGCTAAGGCAGCTTCGTTAATAATAGCTGCTAAATCGGCTCCGCTGAACATCGGCGTTCCGCGAGCGAGCCGTTCAAGATTGATGTTGTTGGCCAGTTTTACATTCTTTGCGTGTACTTTCAAAATATCGGCTCGACCTTTCAAGTCGGGAAGCGGCACAAAAATCTGCCTGTCAAATCTGCCCGGACGAGTCAAAGCCGGATCCAGAATATCGCCGCGATTTGTAGCTGCTATTACAATTACCTGGTCGTTCGTATTAAAGCCGTCCATCTCAACGAGGATTGCATTTAACGTTTGTTCACGTTCATCGTGTCCGCCGCTTGCTGCACCGGCTCCGCGTCTTCTACCGATTGCGTCAACTTCATCGAGGAAAATAATGCACGGCGAATTTTCCTTTGCCTGCCGAAACAAGTCGCGAACTCTCGATGCGCCAACGCCGACAAACATCTCCACAAAATCACTTCCTGAAATACTGAAAAATGGAACTTCCGCCTGGCCTGCGATGGCTTTTGCGAGCAGGGTTTTGCCACAGCCGGGAGGCCCTATCAATAAAACGCCGCGTGGAATTCGGCCGCCCAAACGCTTAAACTTTTTCGGATGCTTCAAAAATTCGATTATCTCAGCTACTTCATCTTTGGCTTCTTCAACGCCGGCAACATCTTTGAATGTTACGCTTTCAGCGTCTTTGTTGTGCAATTTATGCTTGCTCCTGCCAAACGACATCAGCATTCCGCCGGTGCCGCTTTTCATATTTCTCGCAAAAATAAAATAGAAAAAACCAATTAGAAGAACCAGAGGAAATATCATTCCAATTAAATTCCACAGCCAGGCACGCTGCTTGCCAAACTTCCAATTTACGCCGCTTGCATCGAGCATCTCAACTAAGCTCTCGCCTACCACCCGCTGTTTGTAATCAACGGAAAAAGTCGTTGGCGATTCCACAGGACGAGATTTTATTCCTTCCTGATTAAATGTGCCGGTTATCGCAGTTTCGCCAACTTCCACCTTTTCAATCTGAGCCAGGTTAAGATAGCTGACAAATTTATCCCAGTCGATACTGTCATTGCCGCGCCACTGCTGGAACATCATCAGCAAAGTCATCAGGGCAATCGCAATAAAAAGATAATGGAATGAACCACGTTTTTTATAGCCGGCCAATTTCTGTTTGGCGTTTTTGCCGACCTGCGCTGCTTTGTCGTATTTAGATTTCGATGCTCTACTCTTTTTGCTGTTAACCATAATTTTGTCTCGTATTTCGTATTGCGTTCCTTAGACCCTGCTCAGGACAGGAATGCGTATTGCGTTAATTGCAGCTGCCTTTGGCAGCACTGTATTCTACCAGTCCTTTTCCATCAGCTCTACGATACTTCTTGCCATATTGTTTGCCGCAAGAGCCGATGCGTATTGGAAACTCTGCCTCTGCCACTCGGAAAAAGTCGCTGAGGCAGTTACTGTTTTATTGTCTATTAAGAGTTCGCCGGTTTTGAGATTTTTCCAGCTGACCGTTGCCTGCAGCTGAACTTCCTTTTCCATAGCTCGGCCGGTTTCCCTTTCGGTACTGATGGTTGATTCGGTTACGTCTACAATATGGCCGCTGATTACAGAATCAGCTCTTTCCAAGCTGGAGACGATTTTATAGCCGGCCTGGGCTTCAATGCGTTTAGCAAGAGCGTCTGTTAATTCATATTCTATGCCGCGTCTGAAGCTGCGATTGTCGAACATCTTTACGTAAACACTTTCAATCTCCTGCGGAAACAGCGATTCGTTTGAATAGTCACTAAGCGAGCAGCCGCAAAAACCAATGCAGCTTGCGATAGCCAGACCAGCAAATGCTATAAAAATAATTTTCCGAATTTTTTCAGGGCATTGTTTTTCCATGTCATTTCCTCTTTGCCGACTGATTGATTATTTGCCATTTTTGTCATTACGGATTTCGCCATCTTTGCAGCTGTCGTATTCGGCCAATCACTAACTATCATTTCATAATAAAAATTAGCTGAAAGCGTGCTGCCTGTTTCCTGATAATATTTGCCGATGCAGAATTGCTTGTAAGCCGCCTGCTCATTTATTTGTTCGAGCTTGGAATCAATGTCAAATTCTTCAGCTGCTACAGGATAGCGTGATTTGAAATTTCTGTAGTAACTGTCCGCACTGACAAGGCCGGAATCATCCCAGCTTGGCCCTTTGTAGGCAGCGTGTTTGCAGCGACCCATTGCAAGCAGAGAATCTTTTCCCGTCTGACCGGCCGGCCAATCGGAGGAAATTTTTGACCACTGCTCGTAGGCCTTATTAAATTTACCTCTTTTTTCATAGCCGCTCGCTAAAGTCGCAGCTGCCTTTGAAGCGATTGGTGATTTGCCGGCTCGCTCAACAATTCTGTCAATGATTTTAGCGGCCTGGGCATAAGTATTAATTTTGAAAATGCCAAGAATACGTTTTTTTTCACCGCCGAGAAAAGCTGTAGCGATTGAAAGCTGGCGGTCAAGAGCCGCCTGGTAAAGTTCGCTTTCGGGAAATTTTGCCAAAAACCTGTCGTAAGCCCTGACTGCTTTTGTGAATTTGCCTTCGCAAAACAAAAGCTCCGCCTGCATAAAGGAATCCAAATCTTCGCCGACAATTTGCGGAAAATCCTTTTTGAGTTTTTCCAGCTGTTTGTAAAAGAGTTCAGTTTCGCCGCTATTGGCAAGTTTTTTAAGTTCAGCTACAGCGAGTATGTATTTGTCGCTGCTTTGGCTTGAAGACATTTGCCTGAAATCCTGGCCGTCTTCCAACCGCCAGGTTGCGGAAATCACGAGAGAAGAAATAGACAGCAGTAAAACCACAGTCATCATTACTACAGCAAATATTTTTCTATATTTCGACATAATCCTAATCCTCAATTATTAAGATAACCTCTAAAAATACGTTCTGTCATTGCGAGCGAAGCGAAGCAATCTCGCCTTTGAAGCAATAACAGAGATTGCTTTGTCGTTTTACTCCTCGCAATGACATTGTAAGAGCCATCCTTGAGATTTACAATCAGCTATAATCGCTGGGCATTATACCCCTGCGCAGCTGTCATTGCAAACCAACATTTCCACTCGCCGCTTAAAATGCCGAATTTTGTCGTTTATACTGCATTTGCAGCTGGCAAGCGAAATTGGATTGACCGACAGCGGCTTTTAAGATAGCGTATCTGCTATGAATAATACACTTTCAACAACAGTCGCCTTTATTATTCTCTCGACCATAGTAGCAGCTTTTGTGAAGAGAAGAACGAAGGACAAATGCCTTAAAGATTTTTCGCAGGATGTAATAACTCTGGAAAAAGCAGCCGGCAATGCCCTCTGGGGCAAATTGAATGTAGAAAATAACGGATTGGAATTTATCTATCCCGAAAAACAGCGGGACGAAAACGGCTGCGAGAAGACAAGCTATATTCTTTACAAAAATGAATACCCAAACATTGCTTTGCTCGCCCGCTACCACGACCAGCTAAGCGAAGAAAGCAGGCAGCAGCGGCTTGAAGAATTAAAAAAAACCTATCATCCTGAATTTTCAAGGCGGCTGAAAAGAAAAACATTAAATATTTTCAAGACGCTGCGAGATGCAATGATGGATTTGGTAAATCTAATAATCAATCAGGCCAAAAAAGCAACTCCAGCCGGAGCAATTCTAACTTCGCAGGACAAATACGTTTCGCAAATGAAGCAGGAGTTAGTTAGTTCAGCAGGCACGGCCTATGAGCCGCTGCTGGAAAAATATATCGGCCATAAAGTCGTTCTGGAAATGTTGAGAGCAGATAAAAGGTGTGAGTATTGCGGCGTGCTTAAAGATTATACAGCTGATTTTATCGCTATAATGGACGTGAACTACAAATCACAGCCGGATGAAACTGTTAGAATCGCTGATTTGGTGATTTCGCGTAAGTACGGCATTGTTCGCCACTTGGCAGAATAGAGCTGAAATCAGGGTAAAACTAAAATATAGATAAAAAGCAAGCGGCGGCATCATTTTTCCAGTGATGCCGCCGCCGATGCTCCCCATTAAAGGGCATTTCAAAAACAACCAACCAAATCGAGGAGGAGGAGAGAGAGCAAATTTATCTTTTATTAAGTTTTTAATTTAGCTTTTAATATAGTTCTTACTCTTACTATGACTATATTACGTTTTTTGGCGTTTTGGTTCAATTGCGGTAACTACGGGATTTTGGATAGAAGTTTAAAACTTAAAGTGTAAAACTCAAACCCAAAACTCAAAGCTCAAAACGTTCAGCTGACGCTGAAACCGGCCATTGGCAGTTTTGAATTTTAAGCTGTGGTTTTTAGCTTTTAGCTTTAAGTTTTCAGCTTCGTTGTGTTATCTTTTCCTGGCAGCTATTGCTTGAACATTTCTTTTGTCTTTGATATACTTTCGCTCGAAATTTGTTCCGACTTTTTCGCTGTTTTCAGCTGCAGCTGCGCAAACGAATTCTATTTCTTCAAACCGCTCGCCAAAGCCGGCTATCACTTCCTGCATTTGTTTGAAATAGTGAGCATGGTCGGTGGCCAGTTGAATAACACCTTTTGGTTTCAAGCATCGCAAAAGCTGCTCCGTATTAGCCGGATTAAAAAACCGCCGCTTGTGATGGTGGCGTTTCGGCCAGGGGTCGGGAAAATAAATGTGAAAACAATCGATGGAATTATCAGCGACAAATTCAGTTATAAAACCGGCAGCGTCAGTGCGGATTAACTTTACATTACTCAAGCCCCAGCGACCAATTCTGTCTAAACTATAGCGGTAATATCTGCTCGCCCATTCGATTCCGAGAAAATCGACATCGGGCTGGGCTGGCGACTGGCCAACCAAAAAACTGCCTCTGCCGCAGCCGATTTCAATATGAACGCTTTTGCTGCGTCCGAAAAGATTGGCAAAATCAAGCCGGCCATCCAAATCAGCGGGATTCAAAGCAACTTCAGGATAGTTTTTTAAGATGCGAGTCATTATCAAAACAGGCAATTAAATTCGTAAAAAATGCAATAACAGCGGCATTATAGCAGATAAACCGCCGCAAAAAACAGATAAATTGCATTTATGCACAACTGCTGTTAAAGTAGTGGCTAAAGTAGTAGTTGAAACTATTCGATAAAACCGTTAGAAAAGTCTCTGACCGAAACGCAAATTTATAACATCAGGATATAATTTGGTCAAAAGGACATGTAATGATTCGACAGCTAATGAAAAGACGGCGGAGATGGGTGTTGATAGATATTAACACGCAGAGAGATTTCTTTGCTGCTGACGGCAGAGCGTGCGTGGAAAATTCCGTATTAACGCTTAACAATCTGCGACGGGTTATGGCTTGGGTTAGACGCAAAGACGTTTCAGTAATTTCAATCAGCGATGTTCAGCCGGACGATGCAAATGAACAGAGCGGCTGCTGCATTGAAGGCACTTCGGGACAGAGAAAGATTCATTATACGCTTCGCAGTAATCGAGCCGGTTTTCCAGCTGATAGAAACACTGATTTGCCTGCGGAGATACTTCGCCAATACAAACAAATCATTTTGCAATCTCGCTGCACTGACCCATTTGATGAGCCGCGAATTGACCGGCTGTTAAGCGAGGTTAGAGCAAATGAATTTATTATCATTGGCGCAACCGCTGAGGGTTCTGTTGAAGCAGTTGTTCTTGGTCTTTTACAGAGGGGCAAAAATGTAACGGTAATAACAGATGCCGTTGGTTCTCACAGTAAGCGTCAGCAAAAACTTGCTTTTGGCAAGATGAAAGCCAAGGGGGCAAAACTTGTTGAAACGAAAAAGCTGGCTGGCCAGTCAAAATTGAAATCAGCGAGGAGCTGCAAAAAACAAAAAGAGCTTGTTAAGGTCAAAGCCGGCTGTTAAAGCATTACTTCCCAGAGTTAAATTCTACAAGTTTATTCCAATTGATATTTCCGCTATCAAGGCAAAAATCATTGGCAAACTCTTTTGTAAACTTATTAATCATTTGAGAGTAAGACCTCAAGAATTCATCATTTTGTTCCTTAGCTTTGTGTCCAAGTGGTTCAATAATTTCGCTATAGAGATTTTCCTCACCTGAGATAAATTCCCAAAACACTTGTCCGCAATATTTGAAATAATCTCCCTTGTCAGGTTTATTGTCTTTTCCATAACAACAGCCATTCACAGAAAGAACCACAATGCCCGAATTACTTGTTCTTAAGGTCTTTTTTGCAGTATTAAAATCCGCTTTCATTTTTGTAATTTGGCTGCTGTTCCCCCAATTGGGGCCAGATTTAATTGCTATAATATGACGTATATTGTCTTTGTCAAATTCAAGGTCAATCCCGGTTATGCCTGATTTCCATCCACCATAAACATTCTGATTTATAAATATTGCTAATTCTTCAAGCCAATCGCCGAAAATTGTTTCTTCATGTGATGATATAAAAGCATCGGTCAAGCCTCTAATAATTTGCTCAGCTGTGAGTAAATATTTTGCTTTAAATAAATATGGATTCTTTTTCTGGAGGACGGTTTTAAGTTTTAATCTGTTTAAACTGCCTATTCGTTTTTCGTGAAAAACGCCAATGTTTTCTTCAACGTATTGCGTAACATTCGCTATTTTTAATTTCTTCATGTTTTGCCTTTGGTTCAAATAACGTAAATTGCAACAATTCAAGATTCTTTTTCACCATTTCGTGATACTCAGGAATTATTTCTATTCCGATAGAATTTCGGCTCATTCTTTGAGCAACCATATTAGTTGTTCCTGACCCCATGAATGGATCAAGTACCATATCTCCTGGTTTTGTAAAAAGTTTAATAAACCATTCTGGCAGACTTTCGGGAAATGCAGCACTGTGGTTTTTATTGTTACATTCAGTAGCAAGATGCAAGACATTAGCCGGATACGCCTTATCTCTATTTAGCCAATTGGATATGTTCTTACCAAATCCACTTCCAACTTTTGAATTATCTCTTATTTTATCTGTTTCACTTAGATTTTTTAATCTTGTTTTTGCCCAATCTCCCATTGGAACCATTACTTCTTCCTGATACATATTAAACTTTTTCTGTTTGTTAAATTGGAGCAATCTTTCCCAGGCATCTCTAAATCGATTTGGCCATTTGCCGGGATAGCAATTTTTTTTGTGCCAAACAAATTCTTCCGTCCAAAACCACCCCTGTTTTCTCATGGCAAGAATTAATTCCATGACATAAATACTTCGTTCTCCATTTACAACCTTTTCCTTAATATTTAAGATAAAAGTGCCGGTTGGTTTTAAAACTCTGAAAAGTTGTTCAGAGACAGGCAAGAACCATTCAACATATTTATCAGGATGAATCCCGCCGTAATTGTTTTTGCGTTGGTCGGAATATGGCGGCGAAGTAACAATCAAATCAACACAATTATCAGGAATATCTCTAAGAATATTCTTACAATCACCAAGATATATATCTGTTTTAATTTTCATGTTTACACCTAACATAACACAGAAACTTTTATTGATTTTACGCTGCCACAGTGTTGATGTCAACAAGGCGTTTCAGGTGAGATTGCCGCAGCCGCTTCACTCTTTCGCCCTTTGACGAACTCAGGACTTCGCAAGCTTAAATATGCTATTCAACACCAAAAAGCTATCTGTCGCTTTTAATCGTTGACACAAACTGCTAAACGCAATAATATCTCAACTTTTACAATACACAATAAATTACCATCTGCAATCTACGGATTACGAAAGGAGATTTTCAAAAAATGGCGGAAAAGAGAGTTTACTTCTTCGGCGGCGGAAAGGCCGAGGGCAATGCAAAAATGAAAGAACTGCTCGGCGGAAAAGGGGCTAACCTCGCTGAAATGACAAAAATCGGCGTACCGGTTCCAGCTGGATTTACCATCGCTACAAAAGTCTGCAGCGAGTATTACAAAAACAGCGGAAAATGGCCAAAAGGCCTGGCAGAGGAAATCGATAAAAATATCGCCAAACTCGAAAAGGCAATGGATGCCAATCTCGGCTGCTCAAAAAAACCGCTGCTCGTTAGTGTGCGAAGCGGAGCTGCTGTCTCTATGCCGGGTATGATGGACACCGTTCTTAATCTCGGACTAAACGACGATGTAATCGAAGGCATTATAAAGAAGACAAAAAATCCAAGATTCGCCTACGACATTTATCGCAGATTTATCGATATGTTCGGCGATGTTGTAATGGGATGCAGCCACGAATATTTTGAAGATGTACTGCACAAGGCAAAAATAAAAGCCGGCGTTGAACTCGACAATGAGTTGACCGCAGAACAATTAAAAGATGTCGTGGATAAATATAAAGCTGTCTACAAAAAGCACGTTGGCAAAATGTTCCCACAGGCCGGCAAAGAGCAACTCACGCTGGCAATCAACGCTGTCATTAAATCATGGATGATTGACAGAGCCATCAAGTATAGAAAACTCAACAATATAACCGGCCTTCTCGGAACAGCTGTTAATGTCCAAGCGATGGTCTTCGGAAATATGGGAAAAGATTGTGGAACTGGTGTCTGCTTCACACGCAACCCAAGTACTGGCAAAAAAGAATTTTACGGCGAATTTTTAATGAACGCACAAGGCGAAGATGTTGTCGCTGGAATCAGAACACCCGTACCACTAAAGAAATTGGCCAAAGTAATGCCGAAGTGCTACAAGCAGTTGACAACATTAATGACAAGTTTGGAAAAACATTATAAAGATATGCAGGATATGGAATTTACGATCCAGGAGAAGAAACTTTACATCCTCCAGACTCGTGGCGGCAAGCGTACGGCGGCGGCAGCG
>JAGLSG010000022.1 GCA_023135865.1 Planctomycetota bacterium
ATGCAGGATATGGAATTTACCATTCAGGAAAAGAAGCTCTATATTCTGCAGACAAGAGGCGGCAAACGAACGGCGGCGGCAGCAGTTAAAGTTGCTGTTGATATGGTTGCTGAAAAAATGATTTCCAAAAAAGAAGCTGTAACAAGAGTCGAGCCGGAGCAATTAGACCGACTTTTGCATCCGCATTTTGACCCTAAAGCAAAACGAAATGTTTTTGCAAAGGGTCTCCCTGCTTCGCCTGGAGCAGCTGTCGGACGGGTGGTATTTGATGCCGATACAGCTGAAGAGTGGAACAAAAAAGGCAAAAAAGTTATCCTCGTTAGAATCGAAACCAGTCCTGAAGACATTGGCGGAATGGATGCTGCTGTTGGTATTTTGACAGCTCGCGGCGGAATGACAAGTCACGCAGCTGTGGTTGCTCGCGGAATGGGCAAATGCTGCGTAGCCGGTGTTAATGAACTGCACATAAATTACAACGCCAAAAAATTAACCGTTGGTAAGCTGATAATCAAAGAGGGCGACTGGCTTAGTATGGACGGAACAAGTGGTGAAGTTATGACCGGTCAACTTGCTACAGTTGAAGCAAAACTCAGCGGTGAATTTAATGAATTTATGACGATTTGTGACGGCATTCGTAAACTTGGCGTTCGCACAAATGCCGACACACCAGAAGATGCAAAAAGAGCGAGAGATTTCGGAGCTGAAGGAATCGGCCTTTGCCGAACGGAACATATGTTCTTTGAAGGCAATCGAATCTGGGCTGTTCGCCAGATGATTCTCGCAGCTGACGGCTATGCGAATATGCTGACCGAGCTTGAAGCCGCGCAAAATCAAAAAGATGAAAAATTAATTGCGAAAAAATATGCAATTGCCAAAAAACAATTTGAAGGTGCATTGAAGAAACTTTTGCCGTATCAGCGAAACGATTTTGAAGGCATCTTTGAAGCTATGGCCGGACTGCCTGTAACTGTTCGTTTGCTTGACCCGCCGCTGCACGAATTTTTGCCGCAGGACAAAGCAAATCAGGCAGAAATGGCAAAACGGCTCGGCGTTAAACCGGCTGTTATAAAAGCCAAAGTCGAGCAGCTTCACGAATTCAATCCGATGCTCGGCCATCGCGGCTGCCGTCTCGCAATTAGTTACCCAGCCATCGGCCGTATGCAGGCAAGGGCAATTATTGAAGCGGCTTTGAACGTTAAGAAAAAAGGCAAAATCGTTCTGCCGGAAATAATGATTCCGCTGGTTGGCTCGGTTGAGGAATTAAAGCTCGTCAAAGCTGACATTCTCGATGAAATCAAAACTGTTTTCAAAGAGCGAAAAGATAAAATCAAATATATGATTGGCACAATGATTGAGGTTCCGAGAGCCGCACTTACCGCTGACGAAATTGCAAAGGAAGCTGAGTTCTTTAGCTTTGGAACAAACGATTTAACGCAAATGGCTATGGGCTTTTCACGTGACGATGCCGGCAAATTCCTCGGCGATTATGTCGAAAAGGGAATTTATGCTGCTGACCCATTTGCAAAGCTTGACCAGACCGGCGTTGGCAAACTGGTTGAGATGGCTACTAAGCTCGGCCGCAAGACCAAGAAGAAATTGAAGGTTGGCATTTGTGGCGAGCATGGCGGCGAACCGGATAGTATTGAGTTCTGCCATAAGGTAGGAATGAATTATGTTTCCTGTTCACCGTTTAGAGTTCCGATTGCGAGATTAGCTGCAGCTCAAGCTGTAGTGAAATCGTAACTCGTCGCCCGTAGTTCGTAACTCGTATTGCGTGATGTGTGAAGCGTAACTTGTATTTTGAAAAGCCCTGCTGATTTTCAGCAGGGCTTGTTTTATTGGAAATTGACAATAGTTTCAATTCGTGGGATAAAGTCTCCCTGTAAACTGCCCCAGCCACAGGTGCTGGGGCTAATCAAAAAACATAAGTGAAAATAATATCATCAATAATCAGTTATAAATTGTAAAAAAACAACATATAATCTATCATCTAAACCATGTCGAAAATCGTTGGATATATGTTGACGTGGACAACATACGGCAGCTGGCTGCCGGGCGACAAAAGAGGTTATGTAGAAAACGGCAAAATTCTATTGGGCAATGAAAATATTTTGCAGAGGAATAAAGAACGGCAAAAATCAAACAATGTAAAACTCAATTCAAAAGAAAAACAAATTGTAAATAAAGCAGTTTTATCCGAAGCAGAAAAAATCGGCCAACACATAGAAGCACTGGTAATTTATTCAAATCATGTTCATATACTCACACGTCCTCATAAAGGATCACTCGAAGAAATAGTAAGCAGATATAAAAGTATAACTACGAGAGCACTTTGGGAAAATGGCCGGACAGGTCGAATATGGACAAAAGGTTATGACAAGCAATTTTGTTTTACAGAGGATGATATTAAAAAAAGAACTCGGTATATTAAAAATCACAAGGATTAGCCCCAGCACCTGTGGCTGGGGCAGAATAATTTGAACATTTTAGATTGCGTCATTCATATATATAATAACAAACTGAATGCCATTTATTAATAAATAGGAAATCAGAAAAATGGAACAAAAAATTGTGAACTACTACAGCGTTTTGAAATATAAAGAGCGATGATTTGCTCAATTGCCAATGGCATATTGACAAAAAGGCCAGTTCAGATACAATGGAGCAGATTCGAGTTATTAGCTTTTATGGTGAGAGTAGCTCAGCTGGTTAGAGCACTGGATTGTGGATCCAGGGGTCGCGGGTTCGAATCCCGTCTTTCACCCTTAGCATAACTTCAAGCAGCGTAACTTTGCAAATTGTCAGCTGAATGAATTATGCGATTTAAGGGATGAGAACACGCCTGATGCGCAGCAGTTAGCGGGTTTGACATGCCGAAGGCAGGCCTCGTGTCTTCCGAGAATCCCGTCTTTCACCCTTAGTATAATTTTAGAAAGTGTGGCTTTGCAAATTGTCAGCTGGATGAATTATGCGATTTAAGGGATGAGAACACGCCTAATGCGAGCGGGTTTGGCGCGCAGCGGAGCGGAGAGCCGCAAGGCGTGGGCCGTGTGCAAAGCGAAGGGCTGCGAAGCAAATCTCGTCTTTCACCATTGTACAAAAAAAGGACAAGTCGAAATGGCTTGTCCTTTTTATTTAAGAATAATTTGCAGACCAAAACAAATAAAAAAACTAAAATCAGCTATCTGCCGCAGGCGGATTCCGCAATTTTACGTTTTAAACTTTGAATTTTGCACTAAAAAAGATTGGCCCCTCCTCCCTCGAAGGGGCCTTGTAAGACCTTGAATACCAAAAGGCCATAAAAACTATTCAAACTTAAATAATCTGTTACGGCTTTGGGATGTGATTCTCAATAGTAGTATAAACAACCGTTTACAAAAAACTCGTTTTTATCACTGCAGACCGCTACACCTAAAACACTGCTTTTTTCGATATAACTGTCAATTTGTTTTGTACTGCTGTCGATATTTCGGACGGCAACATCATTAGCGTCATCGTAGCTGGCCTGGAGTTTGGCTTTTGCCGAACCGCAAACACACAATATACACAACACTATTAAAAACAATCTTTTCGTAATTTTTTCATTTCACCAATCCTCCGATTTGGCCTGCATCTTCGTCTGCCGGGCTTCGGCTTTAAAGCCCGGCAGACATCCTTACTTTTCATCACCTTCACTACTATTTACTCACGGCTTTACTCCAAACCGTGCTGGCCATCGCGCTGGGTCTTTTTGTACTTTAACCCAGCGAAGAAGAGGGGAGAGAGTTTATTTAATCTTACTAAAGCTATTTATTATTATCACGGCTCGGCCGTGTTTAACATCGCGCTGGGCATTTTGCACTTAACCCAGCGAAGAAGAGGGGAGAGAGTTTTTAAGCCCTTAACTAAAACTACTTATCACTATCACGGCTCAGCCGTGTTGGCTTTCTCGCCGGGCTTCCTTAACCGCTTTATTTTAAGGTTTTTGGTTAACAAGCCCAGCTGGGGGGGGGGAAGAAAACTCCTCTTGAGCATCGCCCTGTTAGAAAGCTTTTACAGCTTCCTTTGCAGAGCATATAATTATCGCAACTTTCAATAAGCTGCGTAGCTCTCGTCCAACAGCGTTTACAGTTTTTCAGTTTTTACTATTTTTTTGGCAGCTGTCGATATGGATTTTATTGCCACGACATTTTTCAAGCCGAGCACATTCGACACTGTTTTTCGAAAGAGTTCGTCGCTGGCCTGGTCGGTCAGAACCGCTGAGCTTCCGATGCTTCTCGCTGCGATTTCCTGCCGGCTGTCTCCTGCTTTAACGAACACTATCGTTGGAATGTCTGGCTTGATGGCCTTTAGTTTTTTTAGAAATCGGCCGTCCTCCATATCATCGAGATTCCAATTACTGATAACGCTGTCCACTTTTTTATTTTTCAAAGAACACACTGCTTCGGCACCGGTTTTCATTTTCACGAGTTGTATTGGCAGCTCTTTAAGAACTTCGTTTCTTCCATCAATGCCGACTGTCATCACCGTTGCTCGTATAAGTACAATCATTCCGTTACCTGAGTTTTTCCCATTCCTTTATCATTTCTTTTTTTTCGTATTTCGATGTTCTAATAAGCGAAGTGTGTGCCAGCTTTTTGTTTTGTGGAAATAAAATTTTTAACTGCTTTTATTGCAGTCGGTTACGTGTTGCGATTTTTTTATTTGCGTGCCGAGTGCTTTTGTTGTGAATTGACTATTATAGCCGGTGTTTATTGGGATTTTTTAATATAAGTTTTTGTGATTTTGGTAGTTGTGTTTTTACTGACCGTTTTGGCTATTGGTAACCATTTTGGCTGGTGGAAAATAGTTGCTCGTTGTTAGTTGCTGGCCTGCCCTGAGCACAGTCGAAGGGGTGATGCGTGAAGCGTATTTATACTGAGCAAGGTCGAAGTAGTCGAATGGGTATTGCGTGCCTAATCCTGCCATCGCTGTAACAAATAACAAACAATGGGAGCTGAATCTGGTTATCCACGAAACCAGTTGACTTATTCGTTGACGCTATGTTTTTTGGGTGCTATTATATTGACAGCAACCCTATGCCTTTAACATAGTGTCATGGTGTATAGTGGGTGTAGCTCATCTTGTCAGAGGGAAAAATGGATATCCAAACAAACCATAAAATCATAAGAGGCGATAGCCGCAAAATGAAGGAATTGCAGGATAAATCTGTTCATCTTGTGATTACCTCGCCACCATATTGGCAGTTGAAAGATTATGGTACAGATAACCAAATTGGATTTAATGATAACTATGAAGATTACATAAACAATTTAAATCTTGTCTGGAAAAACTGTTATCGTGTACTTGATAATGGTTGCAGACTTTGCATCAATATTGGCGACCAGTTTGCCCGTTCTGTTTATTACGGCAGATACAAAGTTGTTCCCATAAGAACGGAAATAATAAAGTTTTGTGAGAGTGTCGGCTTTGATTATATGGGAGCAATAATCTGGCAGAAAAGGACGACAACCAATACAACAGGCGGGGCTAGTATAATGGGGAGTTTTCCTTATCCTCGTAATGGCATTATTTCAATTGATTATGAATTTATTCTGCTTTTCAAAAAAATCGGCACACCAAATAAACCAGATGAAAAACTAAAGAAGTTGTCAAAAATAAGCAAAGAAGAATGGAAAGAATATTTTTCGGGACATTGGAATTTTGGCGGGACGAGACAGAATGGGCATGTTGCGATGTTTCCAGAAGAACTTCCAAGGAGACTGATAAAAATGTTTGCCTTTGTAGGGGATACAATACTTGATCCGTTTCTTGGAAGCGGAACAACGTCTCTTGCTGCAAGAAATCTTGGCAGAAATTCTGTAGGTTATGAAATTAACCATGATTTTATTCCTATCATTGAAGAGAAATTGCAAGTAAATCAACCTGATTTACTGAGGACTGAATATAAATTTACAGAACAAGGAAAGATTGACATTAGTTTTGCTGAAGAAATTCAAAAATTCCCTTATATTTTTAAGGATTTCCATACCTTTGACAAAAAAATTGACCCCAAAAAATTACAGTTTGGTTCAAAAATATGCAAAGATAGCGTGGCGAGGCAGGAATATTATTCCGTTAAGGAAATTATAAGCCCTGAGCTTGTAAAACTGAGCAATAATTTGACGGTTCGTTTGATAGGGGTCAGAGAAAACAAAAAAGTAAATGGTAAAGCACTTGAATTTCTTAAGCTAAAAACACAAAAGCAAAAGGTTTTTATGAAATATGATGAGAAAAAATACGACGAAAATAACCGCTTGCTTTGTTACCTTTATCTAAAAAATAAAACCTTTCTAAATGCGCACCTTATAAAAAAAGGTCTTGCGCGGACAGATCTAAGTTTCAGCTATAAGTATAAAAATAAGTTTTCAAATATGGAGCATAGTGGCAATGATTAGAGAGGGAATTGTAAAGCATGCAAAACCTTTTGGTAAAAAAGAAAAGGTTTTAAATTATGCGAGCAATACATACCAATTAACAAGGCCAGGCAAAGTTGATGCCGTTATGGCATTGATAAGAGAATGTCAGCCAAAAGCATTAGAGGAATGGGAAAAATATTATTTTGAAAAAGCATATTCAAAGGCAAAAAATAAAGTAAAAGTTACTAAAGAAACTTTAGACGAACTTGGCGAAAGATTGCATGCTAAAATTACAGAAGTAGTTATGCCGGAATGGATTGCTGCATTTAAAGACTTAACGCTGCAAGACTGTAAAGATTATATCTATGAAGTAACAATTGTTCGAACTTATGATGGATTTTTACTTGAAAAATCTGTTATTAACGATGGGCTTGCAAAAATATTCCCTGATATTGAATTTAAGGAATCAGATACCGAACTTGATCATGCAGGAGATGTTGATTATCTTGGTTTTGTGGGTAAAAGAGCTTTTGGGGTACAGATAAAACCGATTACGGCAAATGCAAATTTTGGCAATTACAATATTTCAGATAGAATGAGTGCAAGTTTCAACGCATTTACGAATAAATATGGTGGTAAAGTCTTCATTGTATTTTCTTCTCGTTCAGGAAGTAAGAAAATTATACAAAACGAGGATATTATCGAAGAAATAAGGAATGAAATAGAGCAGCTGAAAAAAGAGCAAAAGCAGACAAGTTAAGTTGGGATATTTTATCCAATAATGTGGCTGGGCTAATCGTAAAATCTGCCTTTTTAATCAGCGAAATTTGTGTAATCAGTGATTAAACAAAAATAGATTCCGAGACAACATCGGGTAAATAACAGCAATTTGTCCTGCCTACGCAGAAATGACAAAATGAGTGTTGCCCCAGCCACGGGTGCTGGGGCTAATCAAAAAACAAACCCTGCCATAGTGATGGCAGGGCTAACCCCAAAAAACACGTAAAATCCCTCTCAAAAATTTATGTAATCAGCGGAATCTGCGATTAAACAAAAATAGATTCTTAGAAATCCGTGGTTAATTAAAAATAGATTTCCCTTCGGGGCTCTTCGCTTCGCTACGTGTCGCAGGAATGACAAATTGAGATTGCTTCGCTGCGCTCGCAATGACAAAAAATCCGCGAAAATTCGTGAAATACTACTCTGCGAAGTATCGCTACGTAGCACGAGTCCGTGGTTAAATTCGTACTACAAACAACTATCAACGAGCAACCAGCAACTGTTCAAAATCAATCGATTAAAAACGGCATACCCCCCAAAAAAACTGGCTCATTTTTGACAAAAAACGGTAAATTCCGACTCTTTTTTGACCAAAATTGACAAAAAACGCTCAAAAACGACTACTTTTTGACCGGCTTTTTCTTGCCTATTTTGTCCAGGTTACGCAAATCGACCTGCCCACCTTTGATTTTGGGCTAAAAATGAGGTTCGGCCGAAAAAACGAATAAAAAAAACCAGAAAAACGCCATATTTTCCCGATTTTTCACCCCCAAAATTTAACAATTTTTATGACGATTTTGATTGAAATCCATCCCGAAAGGATTCCATAATTCTCAATTCTGCATTCTCAATTCTTAATTCATTTATGCCGCTTTTGATTGAAAATGCCTGTTGCGGAAAGTGTAAAAAAGTGCGAAAAGTGAACCCCACCATGGTGATGGTGGGGCTAACCGAAAACGTAATACGTATCATAAAATACCCCTCCTTGACAGGAGGGGCTCTGTTGCGAACCAAATACGAAATATGCGGTTAAACAAAATAAACCATTGCCCCAGCCACAGGTGCTGGGGCTAATCAAAACGCAATACGCATCACGAAATTCAAAAAAAATCAGTGAAATCTGGTTCGACATGCTCACCATGTTCAGCGTAATCTGCGATTAAACAATTAAAACACGTCTTGGATTTGGGTATTAGAATTTAACGCCTATTTCGGCTGATGCTTCCATCTGCGGTGCAGCCACCAATACTGGCTCGGCTCGACTCGGATGAAGGCCTCCATCGCTTTTGTGTATTCAGCAGTAATCCATTCGAGCGGCTTTTTCTTATCCGCCCATTCCTCAGGGAAAATTATGCGGGTTACGCCAATCTCAAAGTAAAAACGATTGCCAACTCGGCGGCTGTAGCCAATGCCGATTGGAATGCTGTTAATTACAGCGAGCAGAGCAATGCTTTTGTAGCTGCTGGCCTTGCGGCCAAAGAAATCAACAAAGATTCCCTTTTTGCCCGCATCCTGATCAGCGATAAAACACAGCGTCGCTCCACTGGATGCAATATCGCTCATAATCGAGGCAGCACCTTTTTTGTCGATGATTTTCTGGCCAGCTTTTCTGCGAACGCCATATAAATAGTTGTTGATGAATTTATTGTCGAGCGGCCGGGCGATGCTGTAAATGTTAAATCCAAATAAACCGAGCAAGTAGCCCATAATTTCAAAGTTGCCGTAATGAGCGGTGAGCATTAACAGCCCTTTGCCCTGCTGCATCAGCCATTTTGCCTGCTCAGCGTTTTTGTAAAACGAGTAATTTCGCCAGTTGTCCTTTTTGACCAGTCGCGGCATACTCAAAACATCGACAGCGAGCATAGCGAGATTCTCAAAACTTCTGCGGCCAGTCTGCTCAAACCACTGCTCATCTTTTTCAGGAAAACTTGCACGAAGATTTTCCAGCGCACGCTCGCGGCCTCTGGAATAATGCTTCCACAACAGCCGGCCAATAAAACATGCAAACTTAAGATTGGTTTCGATGCGGAAAAGATTTAGAGAACTAATCAGAATGCGAAGCAGAATATAGCAAATCCAATCTACGAAAGGATTGTGTTTTTTCCTGTGCCTTTTTCTTTTTTTCTGTCGGACAATATCAGCCATAGCCACTGATTTTATCTGCAAAGCCGCTGCCGGTCAAGTATTACAGCGGCGGCACAAAGCAGGATGTAAAAATTAACACAAACTAAGAACCTTTTTCAAAACTCAATTTCGCCAGTTTGCAGCCCTTTCGACTTGCCAGCAGCGTCAGAGAAAAACCGCTGTATTTCAATACCGCTTGTTTTCTCTTCCTTTCTGCAAGCCGAAAAATCCGGCAATCTGCTCGAAAGCAGTTCTGAAACAGGCTCTAAGAAAGCGGCTGAATAATATCAACATGCTCAGATTGAGCCAGCATTTTTTTCATTTTAGCCGGATCACTTGAGCGGCAAACCGCATCTTCGTGGTCGATGTAACCCATGGCACACATTTTGGCTATGCTGGAATCCATTGTTTGCATTCCAAGTTTACTTGACGTTTCGATAATGTTTGATATTTCGTAGATTCGATTGTCGCGGATACAATTACGAACAGCTGAATTACAAAGCAGTATTTCCGTACAGGGAACCATTCCGTGCTCGTCGATTCGGCGGAAAAGCGTTTGCGAAACAACTGCCTGGAGAGTATTGGCGAGCATTGTTCGTATCTGGTTTTGCTGATTAGCCGGATAAATATCTATAATTCGTTCGATAGTTTGGGCAGCGTTGATTGTGTGCAGCGTACTAAAAACCAGATGGCCGGTTTCAGCGGCGGTAATTGTTGAACTGGTGGTTTCCAAATCGCGCATTTCGCCCACCATAATAATATCCGGGTCCTGCCGTAATGCGTATCGCAGACCGCCGGCAAAACTTATGCAATCGTCACCAATTTCCCGCTGCTCTACCATACTTGTTTTGTTTTGCATTGCATATTCAATTGGGTCTTCAAGCGTAATTATATGTTTACGATGATTTGTATTTATAAGTTCCACCATAGCAGCAAGCGTTGTACTTTTTCCACTGCCTGTGTGGCCGGTTACAAGTACTAATCCTCTCGGCATATCCGCAAATGTTTCAACTATGCCGGGCAAATGCAGCCCTGCCATTGATGGAATTTCATTTGGAATGACCCGAAACGATATTGCAACTGTTTCTCTTTGATGGTGGGCATTGCAGCGAAAGCGATGGCCTTCGTCGGTGGTAGTTGAAAAATCAAGGTCTCTGTTTTGCTCGAATTTTTCAAATTTTGCCTGGCCAACCATACTGAGTACCATTTTTCTGGCATCGTCGTTTGTTACTGACGGATATTCCAGATTGATTAGCTCGGTATTTTTTCTGATTACTGGCGGCATGCCAACATTGATGTGAACATCACTTGCATTTCTTGCGATTGCTTCCGTTAATATAGTTTTTATATCTACCACGTCAAAGAACCTCCAAAAAATATGGACACAGAGTTAATTGTAGATTTCGTATTTTTTTTTGTTTGTGTTTATTTTTTATTACTGCCTATTGTCGCACTGTTAAAACGTGGGGCTAACCGACGGAGGAGAGGGAGAGGAGATCGGACTAGCCCCATTCTACATGTATTTCAATGTACAGTTTTATTTTAAGCAGCGTACAGATTCAAACATCAATATAAATTTCTGCGTTGCAGGTACGACAACGGCAATTTCAGTTTATTGGTTTGTAAGAACAGCATTGTATTCAGAGCAGAAGAAATTATTAATAACATTCTTAAATACTCGTTATTTGTATGATGAAAATATCCAAAATCAACTAAGGTCAAAGCGAGAGAAAAAACTGTTACACAAATTATAATCAGAAACATCTTTGTTTTACTCATAGGTTTTTCCTCACCGTATATGTAGCGAAAACTACTTCATGAGTTTGTTTTTATCATTGTTGTTTTGTGTAATTTTCATATTGCTATACTAATGTTTTTGCTCGAATAATCCAATTGTGGCAACTACGTGATTTTCCCTGCAAATGGCCGATTTTCACTTATTTTTGCCATTTTTTGCAATAAATGCGTAAAAAAATGGTGAAATGCACGCATAAAAACCTGCCATAGCGTTTGGCAGACAAAATTACACTTACCGGCAGCGCAAAAAAAAAGCGGCACTAAGATTTAGTACCGCTTTGAGAAGTCGAATTTTTAAGATACTTAGTTATATTATGGCGTGGTAGGACTCGAACTTGAGCTTCCGCCGCCACCGCCACCGCCTGCTACTGCGATGCCGCCAGCTGTTGCTCCGCCGATTGCGAGACCTGTTCCAAGCCCGATTCCTCCAGCTGCTATTCCACCACCAACACCACCAACACCGCCGGATAACATCCCGCCCATAGTTCCAAGTCCGCCGCCGAGGCCAAGACCGCCGCCCTGCATACCAACCATTCCTCCGGTTGGAACAAAAACCATTCCGACTGGATTTACAGCACCTTCGCAGGAAAGAGCTGCACAAACATTAGCTGCTTTAACCGCCTGTAAACACTCAACTGCTGCCCATCTCGGCAGGTCAGCTGGGTCTTTGGTTTTCATCGCTTTTTTACGTATTCCAAGTTTTTTGACGAGTTTTTCAAATTTTTTGCCAAGCCCCGTCAAATCAACCGCAACACCGGCTGCGTCAGTTTTGTAGGTCGCAACTTCGTAGCGGAGTTTTTCTTTAGAGCCGTTGATTTTCGTGATTGCTTCAAAGACGGAAACGCTCATATAAATATCATCGATTTCGTGATTAAAAAGATAAACTGTTCCGATTTTACATTTCACATCGCCCGCATCACCATCAGCTGCGACTGCCTGAATTAAAAACGGCTCCGAAATCGCTCGAACAGCGAGCATTTCACCAAACGCTTCGGTACTAAGATTTATAGCTGTAAGTGTAAAGTTTATTTCGCCAAGTGAATCGCTCAGCGGTGAAAGATCGAACGATTGCTTCCAGGTCTTGCCGACATTGGCTTTTGTAACCTGACTGATTGAAGCGACACATTGATTATTGACGTTTTCAAGAAATTTAAGATTGCCGCCAAGCCCTGAAATATTTTTGGTCTGCCTGTCAAGAACAAATGAAATTCCCTGCGGATTCTGGCCGGCTGTAAGGTCAACATTGTCTGCGCTAATGAGATACTTTGCAAATTTGCCGTCCATCAAATCCTGTTTTCTCACAGTTACCATTGTTTCAACCTGACTGTCGAACTGGCCAAAGCCATTATACTCGAGGAAGGATAACATTTTATAGTACTCGATGCTCTGCTCTTCAGCCGCCGCTGGCGCAGAAGCAATAAGAACAACTGCCGCAATCAAAAGAAACGTAGCAGCAAGGCAGGAAACACTCATACTTTTTTTGCTTTCTAAAACCCTATTTGCATCCATACTAAATCCCCTTTCAATCAGTTTTAAGTTTTTATAATAATAGCTGCCAAAATCAAAAAGATAAAAATTACAAAACCATTACAATATAATAAATGATTCTTTTTATTAAGGATTTAAAATTACTTTTTCGGAACCTGCTTCCTTTGGAGAATCCCCTCTTGCGACTTTTATTGAAGAATAATCCGTTTATTCCAATCAATACATTATTACTTATACAATTATATTTGCAAAGCTGTCAAACTATTTTCGTTTTTTTTAGAATAAACAGTTGTAAATTTTCTGGAATTTTATTCCGAAAAGCGGTAGAAATCAAAATATGCTTGTAGCACTTGGACAATTTAATGCTGTGGTTGGCGATTTGAATGGTAATTCAGAGAAGATGCGTAAAATTTATACTGAGGCATTGCGCAAAAATGTGGATTTGCTTTGCTTTTGCGAATTGGCTGTTTGCGGCTACCCTCCTGAAGATTTGCTCTTCAAAGAGCATTTTATGGCTGACAATCGGCTAATAGTTGAGAAACTCGCTGCTGAATTTACCGAGATTACCACGGTGATTGGCTTTGCCGAAAGTCATAACAGCCACAATTATAATTCCGCAGCTGTTTTGCAAAATGGCCGAATAGCCAAAATCTATCGCAAAGGCCGACTTCCAAATCACGGCGTTTTTGACGAGCAAAGATATTTTCAAGCTGGAGCCGAGCCGATAACAATTAATGTAGCTGGAAATAATATAGCTCTTACTATTTGTGCTGACATTTGGGACGTTGACTGGCTGGATGATTTTTTGAAAAACGCCGGCCAGTTGCAGATGATTCTCAATCTTTCCTGCTCGCCGTTTCATCTCGGAAAAGTCAAGCGGAGACAAGGGGCGATGAGCCGCTGCGCAAAAAAATTCAATTGTGCGGTTTCATATTGCAATCTCATCGGCGGCCAGGACGAACTTATTTTTGACGGGGCAAGCTGCTTTGCCGATTCGGCTGGCGAAATAGTTGTAAAAGCAAAAGCGTTTGAAGAGGATTTACTGCTCGCAGAAGTTACGGCAGCTGGAAACGGTGTGCAGGTCAGAGCTGTCGAGCCGACAGCTCGGCAGCCGAGCGATTCGGTTGACGAAATTTATCTGGCACTCGTTCTTGGAACAAAAGATTACGTTGAAAAAAATGGCTTTGAAAAAGTTCTGCTCGGGCTGAGCGGCGGAATAGATTCGGCCTTAACAGCAGCTGTTGCAACTGCCGCAATTGGAGCGGAAAATATAATTGCTATTACAATGCCTACACAATTTAATAGCTGCGAAACAATTGCCGATGCTGGCAAACTCGCAAAAAATCTCGGCGTGGAATTTTTGACCATTCCAATTGAAACGGTGCTTGGACAATTTAATAATTCGTTGCAGAAAGTAGCCGGCTGGAATAGCGAAGGAATCGGCTACGAAAATCTGCAAGCGAGAATTCGCGGAACAATTTTAATGTCGCTTAGTAATAGTACAGGCGCTCTCGTGCTGACATGCGGCAATAAAAGCGAAACAGCTGTCGGCTACACCACGCTCTACGGTGATATGGCTGGCGGTTTTGCTGTAATAAAAGATGTTCCAAAAACGCTCGTTTACAAACTGGCCAAACACATAAACAAAATAAATGATAAGGAAATTATTCCAGCTTCGATTATAAATCGGCCGCCAAGCGCCGAGCTTAGAGCCAATCAAAAAGACACCGACTCTCTTTGCGATTATGAGTTGCTCGACAAAATTCTCGTTGGCTACATTGAGCAGGATAAATCTGCAAAGCAGCTTATTAAATCTGGATTGCCCGAAGAGGCCGTGAAAAAAATCATTTCGCTGGTCGATAAAAATGAATACAAAAGAAGGCAATCACCGCCCGGCATAAAAATTACGCCAAAAGCGTTCGGCAAAGACCGGCGGCTGCCGATTACAAATCACTACAAATCTTAAAAAACTATCCTGTCATTGCGAGCGAAGTCCTGAGTATAGTCGAAGGGCGAAGCGAAGCAATCTAATTTTTAATCTTCACCTTCTTCAATGGCTGTTATTACGCCCTTTTTTGCGTGCAGATGAATCAGATGAATGTTCCGCAAATATATCAGCGTATTGAGTGAAAACCCCAGCGTAAAAATCGGGTTCTTAATGTGAATCGAATAGCTGAGCAGAATCAAACTGCCAGCCAACGACATAAACCAGAAAGCTGTCGGAACGTGTGATTTTTTTTTGTATTCGCTGACTATCCACTGCAAAACAAATCGTCCGCCGAAAACGAGCTGGCCAATTATCGCAACCGTCGCCCAGATGGGGTCATTAACTATTTGTTCCGCAACCGCACTTCTGATAAATTCAATTATTGAATCAAGCATAGTTTTCTCCAGATTTAAGTAAACCAACTATTACATCATATGGCAATTTCTGGTAAAATCAAATGGTTGGTAAATAAAATTAAGGATTGGCTCAAATGGCTTTATTGCGGAACAAAAAACTAACCATAACACTATTGGCGTTGTATTGGCCGTGTCTTTTTATTCTAACGCACGTACCAATCCCGAAATGTATGTTATCAAATCTTGACACTTCCGACAAAACGCTTCATTTTCTCGCATATTTTATTTTGGCTTTTCTAACCTGGCTTGCAATCGGTGCAACTGGAAAAATTAGCTGGCGGAAGAAAAATATCTGGTGGGTATTTTTGGCAATAATTGTTTATGCGGTTTTGGATGAATGGCTACAGGGCTTAGTCGGACGAAATTGCGATTTGATGGATTTCCTCGCTGATATTGCTGGTGCCGCTTCCTGCTTAATTTTACTTTCGTTTTTTTCCGTTCGGGCAATTTCGATTGTTGTAATAGCTATAATTATTTTTCTTTTCGTCAGCATATACAAACCGTTGCTTTCAATGTAAAATTATAAAAGTATGAATAATCCAAGCGAAATAAATCTTTCAGAGATAAAGCTGGGCATCGTTTGCCCAATGGCCAATGAACGCTCAACGGCTGTGGATTTTGTCCGGCAGGTTCTTGAACAATGCGTTGGCTTTAAGAGCGTGAAATTTTTTGCAATTTTTGATAGCAGCTGCAAAGACGGCACTTTCGATTTGTTAAAAAATATGCCCGATAAACCAGCTGAACTGGATGTAGTTTTTGCCGCTGAAAATCGATGCGTTGTAGATGCTTATGTTTTCGGCTACAAAAAAGCGATTAGTGCTGGTTGCGATTGGCTCCTCGAAATCGATGCCGGTTTCAGCCATCAGCCAAAAGAGATTCCGCAATTTTTCGCTCAAATAAATCAGGGCTATGATTGTGTTTTCGGCAGCCGTTTCTGCAAAGGCGGCAGTTTCTCAGATGCCCCTTTGGGCCGCTATTTAATCAGCCGATTGGGAAGCATTGCAACTAACATTCTGCTTGGGACAAAATTAAAAGATATGACCAGCGGCTTTGAAATGTTCACGAAAGAAGCTATGCAAAAAATTCTAAACATTGGCATTAAATCACGCGGCCATTTTTTTCAGACGGAAATCAAGGCCTATTGTCGGAAAATGAAAATCGCTGAAGTTCCAATCAATTACAGCACTCCGAGCGAAAACGTAAATACAGCTGTGCTTATGGACGCATTCAAAAATTTATTTCGCTTGTTTGCAAAGCGTCTAACCGGTAATCTGTAAAACTATGAAAGATGAAATTTTTGTTATAGTAACTTCCATTGCCGCTCCTAATCGAGCGATGCAGCAATTAGCCAACGGCTGCACAAAAGCTGGCTGGCAATTTATCGTAATAGGCGATGCGGCAAGCCCAAAAGATTTTACCCTTGATGGCTGTGATTTTTACGGCCTTGAAAGACAAAAGAAAACCGATTTAAAATTTGCGCAAATCTGTCCCGAAAGACATTACGCCAGAAAAAATATCGGCTATCTTCTCGCTATTGAAAACAATGCTTCAATGATTATTGAAACCGATGATGACAATTTCCCATATCCAAAATTCTTTGAGCCGAGAAAATCAACTTTTAATACCGCTGCAATTGAAAACGCCGGCTGGGTAAATATGTATAGCTATTTTACTGAGCAGAACATCTGGCCGCGCGGCTTTGCTCTTGAAAAACTCAGCGAAAAAATTCCTGCTTATAAATCGCTGCCGCAAAAAAATATTGATTGTCCTATCCAGCAGGGCTTGGCAAATGATAATCCTGACGTTGATGCGATTTACCGACTAACACTTCCACTTCCGCAAACTTTTAGAAAGGATGTTGAGGTTGCATTGGCCGATGGCTCGTGGTGTCCTTTTAATAGTCAGAATACGACCTGGCTTCCGAAAGCATTTGAGCTTTTGTATTTGCCGAGTTATTGCTCATTTAGAATGACAGACATTTGGCGAAGTTTCATCGCACAAAAAATCGTTCAAATAAACGGTTGGGCAGTTTTATTCACCGAGCCGACCGTCCGTCAGGAGCGAAACGAACATGAGCTTCTGCGTGATTTTAGCGATGAAGTGCCTGGCTATTTGAACAACGGCAAAATCTGCGAAGCATTGGATGGATTGGCTTTGGAAAAAGGCGATGAAAAAATCGCTGACAATTTGAAAATCTGCTACGAAAAACTTATAGCTATGAATTTGGTGGGCAGGGAAGAATTGAATTTGCTTGATGCGTGGCTTGAAGATTTGGGAGCAGTTTAGAGCAATTTAATTTTCAGCTTTGAAAGGTGTATACAGCGGGTCGCCGATTAAGAGCATTTGCCAGGAATTGAACGGCTTTGTTCGGCAATAGGCCTCGACAAGGCAGCGGCCATTAAACAATTCTGCAAAAAATTCATTCGGCTTTGGAAATGCCTGTAAATACGGTTCAGCTACCGCGCCGAGCGTAGCTGTGATTCCATCCTGTAGCATAGCCGGACACCACTGACTGCTGCCGGGATTGCGAAGGTCAACAGCTTCCAAGCTGGCAATATGATAGCCGATTGCGCCAGAGGCAAAATCGAAGGCATCAACATATTTTTTTAAGCTGTACCAGCCGCAGTAAATAGCCGTATCAGGACAGCTGTCTGGTTCAAAGACATTTGCTGTTTTTTCCTGCCTGACTTGCATTAGTGCACGGCGTTTTATTTGAGCAGCCAAACTTTTTAGCGACTGGTCGAATCCGGCAAATACACCTTCGCCTTTTCTCTTTATTGAGTAGCCACAGTCAATATAAGCGATTCCTTTTAAGCCGGCCTCCTCTGTGAGCAGGGCTTTATCGATTAGTCCTTTGGCCGTTTCAAATCCGCCCGGCCCATCAAGCCGGGAAACCATTAGCGTTTTGAAATCCCAAAATGAAAATTTATTGTTTAGAGTGTTCGGCTGCCAGCGGTACAACTCATAACTATCAAACATTACCATCGCCAGTTCACTATCAACGGAGGCGTTTGTTTCTTTGCCAATTATTCGGTCGATTCTCGAACGCAGCAAAAGCAATTTGTGATTTATAGCTTTGCTCTGTGCTGCCGATTTATTTTTATCGAGCAGTAGCAGTTGCCCTTCCAATTCGTCTTCTTCTTTTTTCAACTCCTTCAATAATTTCTGTTCATCATTGAGCCAACCTCTTTCTGCCACCTTAAAAGGCACGCCATAGGTTGTTAAAAGGCATCTGACAGGACTTGCAAATGGGGCAGAAAACGGCTCGGAGTCGATTCGGCTAGCGAATTCACGAACAGCTATTTTTTTTCGGATGGGCTTGGCGAGTTTTTCCTGATAATTTTTTCTTGTGATTGTATCTTTGAGTTCAGAGCCGAGCGAAAGCGAAATGATATTGCTTTTTGGAACCGCTCTTTTTTTACAATAGTATTTTGCAATTTCGACTGATTCGGAAATGTCGCTGTTTACAATAATGAGTATTTCATCCGGCTGCAGTGCCGAAGAAATTTGTGCTGAAAATAAAATCAGGATAAAAATCAGGATTGTTTTTGTAATGCCCATTTTGTGTTTATGGATTCGCAAAAAAGATGTGTTATTGTTTTTTGATTTTTAATTCTGATTTTGGCTGCGTGTGTGCTCGTTTTTTGAATATCTTTTTTCGTAGATACTTGTTTTGCCAAAAACCTGAAGGATAGTTATGAATATGATTTTTATATCGGTGAAAAAATTCGCTGCCTCTACATACTTTGCGTCGAATTCGAGTTTTTCTTCACGTGTCAGTTCGCCTCGTCCGCAAATTTGAGCCAGGCCTGTCAAGCCCGGTTTTACGAGCAGCCGTTTTTTTTGTCTTTCATTCCACTCAGCCATTTGTGCAATGTACAATGGCCGCGGCCCGACAATACTCATATTGCCTTTTAGAATATTGAAAAGCTGCGGCAGTTCATCGAGCGAGTATTCCCGCAGGAATTTTCCTGTTTTGGTTAGCCGGCTGTCGCTTGCTGATTTTGGACTTGGCCCGAATGGGTCAGTTTCAATTTTCATTGTTCGAAATTTATAAAAGACAAATGGCTTGCCGTTTTTGCCAGCTCTTTCTTGTTTAAAAATCGCTGCTCCTTTGCTCGTAAGTTTTATAGCGATGATAATTAAAATAAAAAACGGTAGCAGAATTATTACCGCCGGAAGTGAAGGGACTAAATCGAAAATTCGTTTGGATATTTTTTTCATAGCTTTTTTATTTATTCGTTTTCGCTATGTAGATATTGCTTTTAACGCCGTGATTTTCTATTTGGCCAGCCGGCTCAAATCCGCATTTAAGATACAGGTTATTCGCCGGCCTATTATCTGCTCCAACGAGCACTTTGACTTTATTTATTCCTTTTTGCAGGCATTCTTGAAAACCATTTTGCACTAATTGCTTAGCCAATCCTTTTTGGCGACCTGATGGAGAGACGACAATTGAAAGTAATTCAGCTGAAGGAAGATTCATTTTTTTTATTCTGTTTGGATAAAATAGTGTTTCGATTATTTTTTTCACTAATTTCGGCGAAAATATTTTGCCAGCCAGCAGAAATACAAACCTGAATCCTTTTTTAACGATAACTGTTTTGTAAAGTGATTTTAGATTTGTGGTAAAGGATATGAACCCCAAAACTTCTTCGTTTTCGACAGCTACGAATCCGAAACTGTTTTTGTCTTCTGCTATTACTTTGTATAAAGCTGTAACAAAATCAATTCCGAGCGAACTGATAAATCCGGTTGATATGCCATGGATATGAAGTTTTGCGACTTGCTTAACGTAAATAGGGTCAAATTTACGAATTATCGTATTTGTTTCGGTACCGTTCATAATACTTCGTTCACCGTTGAGGAAATCACGTCCAGTGCTTGCATTGCCAGTTTTTTTCTGTCGAAAATTTCTTCTGCAAGCCGACGTGAATTCTGTCCCATTGTAGCCAACTGCTCTCTGTGTAAATTAAAATAAAGCACCTTCTCGATAAATTCATCAATATCACATAACTCACAACCAAAGCCGGCATTGTTATTTTCAATAAACTTCCTTTGCCAACCAGAGTAATTCAAAACTATGGGCTTGCCGGCGCTGAGAGAGTCAAAAAACTTATTAGCGGAATTATGCTCTATAATTGGAAAATTGCCTATGACCACAAGGGCAACATCCGCTGCAGCAAAAACATCTGGCACTGTGCGTTTGGGAATTGACTGCAAAATCTGTACATTATCAAGATTAAGTTTTGCAACTCTTTTTTCAATAGCTGCTTTTTCATTGCCCTGACCAATCAGAACAAACAGAATATCTTTATTGGCTCTTAGTTTTTCTGCCGCATCAATAACAAATTGCAGACTGTTTACTTTACCAATAGCTCCTGCGTGTAAGAAAACTAACTTTTTATTCCAATTGTATTTGTCCCTTATATGAGACCTATCGATATCTATGCCGAATAAATCTAAATCACAACTGTTAGGGATTACTGTAATGTTTTTATCTAAACCACTCACTTTGCTAATTCCTTCAGCCATTCCCGGCGAAAGAGCGATAATCTGAGAGCTTTGTTTATATATCACTTTTTCCAGCCACAAAAGCAATTTGACAAAGATGCTGTTTTTTATAATTCCCAATTCAATGGGGATCTCAGGCCATTGATCTCGAACTTCAAATACAAATGGAATACGTCTGAACCATCTGCCCACAAGAGCAGGGATCCCAACCGTCAACGGAGTACTTGATGCATAAACAGCGTCCGGTTTTTTTGTAAACAAAATAAACAAACTTGCCAGAACAAAAAACAAAATAAATGATAAACTCCTAGCAACAAATGCCATTTTTTGATTATATGGTAAATTGAAAGCAAGAACTTCTATTCCATCAAGTTCAAACTTTTTTATTATCCTACCTTTTGCGGAACTAACTTCTTCGCTTGTCAGCTGCGCAATAGTGGTTAACATACGAACCTTGTGACCCGCTGATACCCACTTGCGAGCAAACTCATAATTTCGTGTTCCCGTATGTCCGTTCGGCGTTGCAAAATATTGATGAATATAAAGAATGTTCATGATCTATTTTTGTAAACCAACTTTTTTTGATGATTCTAACAGTTAGCGACCCCTTATTCAACTGTGATATACACTTATAGTTTGCTCGGCTATCCTCTGCCAGTTATACTGTTCGCCAGCAACTGATCTTGCCGCCTCCGACATTTTTGCATAATTGTCACCCTCAAAGCACTTGACCACACTATTAGCTATTGCTTGATGGTCGCCGGGATTAATAACGTATCCAGTTTCTCCATCTTTGACCATTTCAGCCAAACCTCCAACATTAGTACTGATAACCGGGATGCCCTCCACATACGCCATTACAGTATTTCCGCTTTGGGAAGCTGATGTGTAAGGCTGAACCAATATGTCTATCACCGAAAGATACGCTTTCATATCAGGAGTTGGAAGAAAACGCAGATCTTTCCATAAATCTTGGCTATCACAAAACTCACCAAGCTGCTTTTCAAGTGACTCTTTACACCCGACTAAAACTGAACCTGCCACAAGGAAAAAACTATCAGAAATTTGTTTTTTTATAAGAGGCATAGCTTTTATGAAATAATTCAACCCCTTATAAGGGCGAATTAACCCAAGAAATGCAACTACTTTTCTGCCTGCAGCCGCAAGTTTTACATTTTCAGCCAGTTCAACATTGAAGCCACATTGAGAAAATATATATCCAAAATCGCCGTGTGGGATCACCGATATTTTTTCAGCATCCACCCCGGCTTTATGAACAATCTTGTCACGCGTAAAATCGGTCAAAGCAATTATATTATCGACTTGACTGTAAATCTGCGAAAAACTCTTCATACTTGAGGATTTTTCCTCATGCGGAAATGGATTGTGTGCGGTAAATATTACTTTGCAACCCATGGCCTGCATTGCTCGTATTGCCCAGTAATCCAGATTATTAAACACTGTCCACATAAAATGGACCACTCTGATTCGATGAATCAGGATATAAGCTAATAATGCTGCCAAATCAAATGGATATTCAATTCCTCGAAACACACGACGCACACGACGGGATGAAATCACCCTACTTATCAAGCGAGCTAAATAAAAAAAACAGTAACGAACCTTTATTTTAGCCGGAGGAGTTATGTCCTCATAAGCAAACTTTGTCGTTGCATAGATAACATCTTGTCCGTTTCGTTCAAGAGCATCCATAAGACAATAATTATAATTGGGTGTATTCTGGCAGGCATCTACTATTAAAACAATTTTGTCCATTGGCATATTTAGGCCTTAGAATAGAGAAACTATACTATCCATTTTAAAACAATTTACTGATAACTTCTTCTATAAGAGGATAAAAACCGGTATGGTCAGGCGAAGATATTTGATGTACAGGAACGCTGTCGATCATAAGTTTGACAAGTTCTTTTTCCTTCTCAAGGTAGTCATAGATGGTTGACCTTCTGTTAAAGAAAAGCGAAGACAAGATAAGGCGATTTCGAGAATAACTAAATTCAAGATTCTGAAGATTTATCAAGTCCGTCAATATCTGTTTGCTATTTGCTGGTTTGCTACTTTTCGGTCCTCTACTTAAAAAAAATACTCCTGCCAATGGAGCCCTGGGGCAAATATTTTGTCCACTATAATGTTCCGTGTCAATAAAAGTTTGTTTAGAAAAGTTTTGTTTGTATATTGTTTGATAAAGTCCAGCCCTAAGTTTTTGTAATAATCCTGTTTTTTTGCGTTTTTCCATTGTTGCCGTAAAGGGCAAGCCTGTTACTTCCATCTTTTTATTTACTAATGAAATATCTTCGGACATAAAATTGGCACCCTTGGAAATTAGTTGTATGGTCGAATATGTCTTTCCAGTATCAGGTAAGCCAGCAAATAAAAATGCCTTGCCATCAATTTCTACACACGCCGAATGGAAACTCAGATAATCGTGTTCCAAGAGTTTAACTATGAGGATGTCATTCAGTGTATTTGCCACAGTGAACAGTTTACTGAACTTACATCGAGCCCAACGCCTGAATTGAGGATTAAATTTCAGAGTCGTATGAGTCCCAAAAAGATTTTCTAAAAGAATAAAACCATTTGCTGTGGCAAAACGAAATGGCCTTATCATCGCGGCTTCATCTCTGTCGAAATTCCCATAGTAGTTGTAAAATGAAAGAGCTTCAGGCCAGGCTTCAAATTCTTCCTTAGTTTCAATACAGGATATTTCAAATAACTTTGATTTTACACCACTGTTAATTGATATTTTATTAGCTGACCCACCCACACATAGGCTCCCGTGTTTGTGGTCGCCAAGAAGCTTATCGCTTACGTTTGTATGAATTAAAAACAAGGGATCTTGATCTTGTAAAAATTCCAAGGTAGTAGTTGTGGTTAAGTTTTTCTTATAATTTGTCACGAAAGTTCCCTTCTAAATAAAGTTTAATTCGGTTAATCTCCAATAGTTATTTAAGCTTTTCGTTTCTGCCAACTTTTTATCATAGTCTTTGCTATACCCCAAACTTCATCCTTGAAATTAAGTGCCAATAGAACACAACAACTCCAGGCAAAGATGAAAATTGCTAACTTGTACCAAACAGAAATGCATGGACAATACGAAGCAATTAAAAGTATGACCACCAAGACAATGCCCGGAACAACGAGTTTTCTAAGACTTACAACACTGGAGGCAAAATGTCGGCTAACTATCCAGTACGCAAAGACCGTCCAAAGGTCTACCGCAAACAGCGTCCATGCCGCACCAACAATCCCCTTTCTGGGCACAATAAAAATGACAGAAAACATACAAACAATAGCACCAACAATTTGTATCCCTACACGATACCACTGCTTATTAACACTCTCAAGCACATTTCCTGCAGGTATGGCAAGAAGGCGAAACAATATCCCAAATCCTATCCATGGAAATAAAGGAACTGCTGACAGGTATCTTTCAGTGGCAAAGACTCTTACAATAAATTCAGGTATAAAATAACACACCCCAACAATCAATCCTCCGGCCAGCCACATCCCTCGAATCACCCTCCAGAAAACACGGGAAAATACTAGAAAATCTTCAGAAATAAATAATTTATGAAAAAGAGGGAGAGTCACTGTTGTGACTGTCATTCCTACAACAAGTCCTATTTGATATACTTTAAGGGGAAGAAAATAACACCCAGCCTGCTCTTCTCCCAGTGTACCTCTGACATATGTAAGGGCCCAGTAAGCAGTGAAAGCAGAAGTAAACATCGCTGCCGCAAAGGGAATACTTGTCTTTATCAGATTACTGTACTCGAAAGTTATTACGGAAGTTCTTGCAGGCCTAACTAATATCAATCCAAGTATTGCTAACAAAAACGTAAAAAATAAATAGGGATAAACCACATAGTTATAATCAGCATCAGCTCGCCAACATATTATTGCAGAAAGAAGCAGAACAAGGCCAGCTCCAAGATTCAGGATTGAAGCTTTGACATAATTTCTAGCCACTTGCAGGTCAACCTGGAAAAGCTCTATTAGCTGAAATATCAGAGCTGCCAAAGCAACCAGCACCGTTGGCCTACTCAATCGACCAGAACATCTTAAATAAACAAGTAAGCCTCCCAAATAAAGCAGCATTGTAACCAAACGCAAAAATATGGTTGGCAGCAAATAGTGGGCACGTAGATCAGGATATCTCGAAACAATTTGCCTGTATCCATGACTAATTCCTAAATTAATCAGCCCTGCACCTATAAATACCAAGGCCTGATCGCTGGAAAACCTGCCCAGGGCCTCTGGGAAAAGTATTTTGGCCAGAATGACCCCAGATACAAGTACCAGGACGCGGCTGAATAATGAAGTTGCAGTACCAATTAAAACGCCAAATCGATAAGAAGACTTATTGCTCATAACTAATATCTAACGTTTCATCTCCTTCTTCGGACAGATATGTTTGTGAATTTTTGACCTGTTCAATTACACCCCACAATATTCCTATTATCACTCCGTTGATAAACAAACCTTTACCAGACCAGTAAAGTTGTATCATAGCTGTCGGGATAAACGCTATGATTACTGCTAAAAGTCCATCTAACATTGTAGGGTTGCTTTTTGATATCTTGTAACACTTCCATCCGGGAACTACCCATAGGGAAGTAATAATGATTGTCCCAACCAGACCATATTTAAAAAACATATGGAATAGATAATTGTGAATTCTATAAAACTTGCCAGTTGCTGCGCTATATTCATTAAACGCATCTGTAAGTGTTCGAGGAAATGCAATCACATCATCTCTATAATAACTACCATACCCATTTCCGAATATTAAAGCTCCGTGACGAAAACTCGTATTGAATGAATTTATAACTTCTCCGTAACGAAGCGGATCAAGATTCTGTAAAAAGTTTCCACCGGCACCAGTGCTTTTTCCAAAAGTCTCCGCCCTTTTTGAGATTACCAATGCAGTTTCAGGCCGTAACGCATTGATTAAAATTATTCCTCCAAACACAACTGCAAACATGATTGGCAAGACTAAAAGCCCATGTTTAAAGCCAAGTATCATAAAAAGTACTACAAATCCCATCAAGGCTGTTACCCAAAACATACGAGTTGCATAACCAATTAAAAGAAGGCAACCAGCCAAACCAAGAAAAGAACCTATTACGAATCTTTTCTTCATAAAAATCAGATAAACACCAAGAAGAAGCATGAAAACAATTCCTCCTGCTGCTGAATCCACACTAACACGAACTATCCCAGCAAATTGTGAACCTATTTCTAAAAACCAATAAGCCAGATCAACAAGATGTCTTCCGAGTAAACTCCCGGTCAGGCCTGCTGTAATAAGTCCAATATACTGAGGGTTCTTGCTCAGAAAACTGCTAAACAGGATTATGCTTAACAGTAACATCACGCCTACTTTAATATCATTTATTATTTCAAATTTAGCTGAATATTCAGTATAGTTACGGTAAAGAAGCATTGTCAATAATGGAACCGTTGCAAACCAAAGCATTGCAATCTTAATATTGGTTTTCATCTTAATACGTTCCATTTTGATAATGTGAATAATAGTTCCAGTCGCCATTAACCAACTCGGACGGATGGGCCCAATATTCAAATTCCATACACTGGCCGTGGTGAACTCCCCTAATAATTTCATCTCACCAGCAGCTTGGCTGATATCCTTACCTGTTAGCAGTACTATCATGAAAATAAGTATTCCCCAGCGACCTGGTGCTGCAAAAGAAATAAATACAAAAGCTGCAAGCATAATCTTCGCTGCTAAGTATATCCCTCCCTGCGTTGAAGGAATATCAGACAATACCGCTGAAATAGTAGCTAAGATGATTATGGTAAATATCAATCTGCCACCAACTTTGACATCCAATAAGTCGTCTTGATGGACATCCAAGTCTTCCAGAAGCAAGTCTTTGTCATCATATATTATCTGTTCGCTATTCATTATTGCTACTTCCACCAAATATTTTATTTTTTAAGAAAAGTGATACTCCTTCCAGTACACCTGTGACAGTTCCAATATTCACCGCTAATAGGGCATATACTCCAACTAGAAAATTCAGGGGATTAATAAAGAAACACATTCCACGCTTGAAACGCATATAAACATACATCAAATATGGCAAGAGTCCAAGCAACCATATTTTGTGGTTGTAAAATCCCAAAATTAGGCAAAGCATACAAAAAATATTTAATGTAAATGTAAAAACAATTATTTTCCAACCCGCCTCTGCACCAAGTGTCATATGCCCTTTAATATTTCGCCTACTTGTTTTAAATGTACTCATCCAATCTTTTCTCATGCGCCAGTAATTCTTTGCCTCAGGAACATTAATATATCTATATCCCAACTTTTTCCAGCGAGCATTAAACCAAGAATCTTCACCTGCTTGAACATGTTCCGGATAACCCCCTATTTGTTCCCATACCTTCTTTCTATAAGCCACGCCCCTGTGAGAGGGATTAAATAATATGTCAGATTTTGTAGTAATAGACAAAAAAGCTAAGCATTTTTCAAATCTAGTCTCTCCACAAGTGATCGTCGATCCTCCTACAACTGCTACATTTGGGATGACAAATGGTTCAAGCATTAACTTCAACCAGTTATCATCGTATCGGGTTCCAGAATCAAAACCAACAATAATATCCGCTTTGGTTCTTTTAATAGCCTCATTTCTACCACGTGAAATATTTGCACCTGGAACTTGATATACTTTTAGTTTTTCTACTCGTTTTGCCAAGTCTGTTAGCAACTCCCATGTACCATCTTTTGAACCACCATCAACAATTACGAATTCATCTAACAATTCAAGATTGCCAGGCAAACTAAATATCTGTAGAGATTCTGCCATTTCTTGTTTACAATTATATGTTGTACAAATTAGAGCTATTTTTTCTTTCATGATTGTTCCTGTAATCTGTTAATTGCCACTTGTTATAAACTACAGCATTTATTTTTTTAACTACTCAGTTAATTTTTTATCTGGGCCAAACATATTCCGAAAGACCACCATGTTTCCTGAGCAGTCACGTTGATAAACTGCAAAACTGGGAGTAATGTGTAAAAACCAATTATGGTGAATTTGTGCTTTTTCTGTGGGGCAGCCTCTGATTCCTACTGCAGGATATTCTATGTTTTTGAATGTATTATGATGAATACTAATTGAAGTCCCTGCTATGAATCGGTCTCTTTTGGCATCCCAGTAGCCGTGTACATCAAAATTGTGACTGTAGCTATTCTCAAGCACAATATTATTACACGCTTCATAGCTGCTGTCATCAAAACCTGGACTCATAATATCATGGCGGTTCCAATCAAAAAGATTGTATTCAATAAGTGCATCTGCTTTACTCACAGCAATGCCATACCCTAAACCATATCGCTGGTTATGATGTATGTAGTTGTGGTGTACATAAGTATTTGAGGCACCCGGCCAAAGAGAAATTGCAGCAGCACTCCATCCCCAAAGCTCACAGTTATCGACTTCTAATTTTGGATGAATTGCTCGTATTCCCCTACTGTCAGGATAATGCTTATAAGCATTAGCATCTTTTTTCTTTAATTCTTTAAGTTCCTCGATTCGACGCTCTGTATCAGGCCCTTGTAAACGCAATCCAGTAACACGTACCCCTTCGCCTCCAGTTATAAAGAGGGTATGGGTCCTTTCTTGTGTCGTAAATATCAAAGCTCCGAGCGACTTATTACGACCGCGTCCACTTGCTATTGTTACGCCTTCGGGAATCACAATATCATGAAAGAATGTAAGGTCTATTTGGGCTTTATCTTCTATATAAACAATCTGGCCACGCTTGGCTTTTTTTAGAGCATCCAATAATTCGTTCCGTGATTTTACCAAATATGTTGATTTGGTAATAATATTTTTGTATCCCTCCCCACCACCAATTGGACCTTTTGTGTCAGCCTGAGCACCAAATGTTTCTATCGTTTCTGCAAAAAGATCATTTAAGTTTATGCCAAATAAACAAATAGCCCATACAATTAAGAATGCAACTGTTTTTATTATTCTATACATATCTGTTTTACCTATACTAAAATTCTAAAAATTAATCTAAAATTCGCACTAAACTTTATTGATTATGTGGGGATAGACAATAGCTTCGGCGCTCTTTCTTTCAAAATTCCTATATGATTGTCTTTTAGAAAAAAATAGTTAATACTTTTATCGCCGACACCTCGTTTTCTAAGTGTCGTACCATCAAACCACCAGGCACTGTATCCATTTTTGGCCAATTGTTGAAAAAGAATATGTGCCGAAGATTCACTATTGTCCGGGTCATCGGAAACTTCAATCAACCAAATTGGCTGATATCGTGCCAAAAGCTCCTGTGCCCCTTTGATACAGGCAAGTTCGTGGCCTTCTACATCGCATTTGATCAGTGATATTGCTTGCGAAACTCCACAAAACTTAGAATCAATAGTAATAGTAGGTATCTTAACAGATTCATGTTTCTTGGTGGCATCATCTTTAACTATGGATGCTCGATAATAATTTACCCCTCCAGATGGTTCATGTGGCATATACATAGTAACAATGGCTTCACTGTCAGAAACAGCATAGTTCATAGGCTCAACATTCTCTATATGTAATTTGCGAAGGTTAGAGCATAATATCTCAAATGTTTCTGGGATTGGTTCAATGCTATAAACATGACCATCCTGCCCAACCAATTCTGATAAAAACTTTGAGTATATTCCGATGTTGGCTCCTATGTCAATTACATGGTCTCCTGGAGTCAATAAATGTTTAATAATTTCAAGGTCAGGTTCCTCTTCTAACAAGAAAGAATCAAGTAATCTAAAATAATAGATTTTTTTTACGAATAGAAATATTGGATATGGCAAAATGCCTTGTGCTATTCGTTTACATAACAACCTGATTTTATACATATTACACCTCTTATAGTAGTATCCAAAAGAAGCTATCTGCCCATAAAATTAGGAACAGATAGCTGATTTCAAGCTTTTACGCTGTTATTGTTGTGATAATGTTTACCACAGCTACTTTTTGTCGCATCTCTTGACCCCCTTGACATATAACAGGCGATATTTCCGCCATACCTGGAATGTAATCTAGCATTTTTCAAACCCTTTCAAAAAACAGTTGAATAAACATTGGCACACCGCCTGTTGCGAAAAGTATATTTTAATTATTAAGGAGTAAGCCATCGGCTTGCCACAGCCAACAGGAGACTTACTATCTGCAAACACATACCATCTTTATCATGAACCATGCTTCTTTCTATCAACTTAAAAAATTCAAATAGTCAGCCGGCTCAATTAAAAGCAAATTATTCATCAAATGTTCAGGTGCGATTTAATTTTGTCTTCTCAGCCATTGCACAAAATTTTTCAATCCTGCGGTAATTTCAGTATCCGGGTTATAGCCCAATTGTTTTTTTGCTTTTTCAACATCGGCGTAAGTCTGCTTCACATCGCCAGGCGGAACCGGCTTTCTGTCAAGAATTGCTTTTTTACCAAGCGCACTTTCAATCTCACTAACAAGCACATCAAGCCGCACAGGCCGCTCTTCGCCAAGATTGTAAATCTCATAGCCATTACATTTATCAATGGATTTAACCACCCCATCAGTAATATCATCAATATACGTAAAATCACGCATCATAGAGCCATCACCAAAAAATGGTATTGGCTTGTCAGCCATAATCAGCTTACAAAACTTGTGTATCGCAAGATCAGGCCGTTGCTTCGGGCCGTAAACAGTAAAAAAACGAAGACAGGTCATATCAATATCATAAAGATGCGAATAGGTATAGCAAAGCAATTCACCAGCTTTTTTAGTTGCGGCATAAGGCGATATTGGAAAATCTACATTATCCGTTTCGCTGAACGGAACTTTTTTATTATTGCCATAAATGCTCGAACTGGACGCAAAGATAAACTTTTTTATATTGTTCTTTTTCGCACTCTCAAGAACAACAACTGTTCCATTGATATTGCAATCTGCATATCCAACAGGGTCAGCTATTGAAGGCCTTACTCCGGCCTTCGCTGCCAGATGAACAATTACATCTATGCTATCGCCACATATGGAGTCAACGCAAACAGCATCCCTTATATCACCTTCGACAAATCTGAAGCTATCAAAGTTTTCAAGTTCATGAACATTTGACTCTTTAATTTTTCTATCGTAGAAAGCGTCAAAGTTATCCAGCCCAACCACAGCATTGCCGCCTTTGAGCAATCTATGACAAAGATGTGAGCCGATAAAACCAGCAGCTCCCGTAACCAGCAATTTCACGTTAAAACCTTTCCCTCTAATTTCTCGGCCTGCCGATACAATAATATTCAAATCCCAGATTTTTCATATCCGCAGGGTCATAGAGATTACGACCATCGAATATCACGTGCTTGTTGAGTTTTTCTTTTATCAAATCAAAATCCGGCGTTCTGAATTGCTGCCATTCTGTAAAAATAACCAGAGCATCTGCACCTTCAAGTGTTTCATAATTATTATTGCTCATTTGTATATCGCTTCCCAAGACCTGCTTTGCGTTTTTGGCAGCTTCTGGATCAAACGCCTTTATTTTTATTCCGGCATTTATGAATTTCTTTATGCACCATATCGCTGGAGATTTGCGTACGTCGTCTGTTTTTGCCTTAAACGCCAACCCCCAAACAGCGAGCGTAGTTTCTTTCTCTTTGTTTTTGAAATAGTTTAATATCTTATTTGCAAAGTTGTTATGCTGGTTGTAATTCGCCTGCTGAACAGTTTCGACAATTGTCATTGGGTAGTTTTTTTCTCTACCCATATAAATCATCGCATTGACATCTTTCGGAAAGCAGCTTCCGCCATATCCTACACCGGCAAAAAGAAAACTGTTTCCGATGCGTGGGTCTGAACCAATACCTGCTCGTACATGTTCAATATCTGCTCCAACTTTATCGCACAGGCCGGACAGTTCATTCATAAATGAAATTCTCGTTGCCAGCATCGTATTAGCTGCATATTTAATCATTTCGGCACTTGCCGGGTCGGTAAAAATTATTCTGCTGTTTTTGCGCATGAAAGGCAAATAGAGCTGCTTCATTATTTTTTGCACATCAGCATTATTTGTTCCTACGATAATCCTATCTGGTTTGGCAAAATCTTCGATTGCCGAGCCCTCTTTCAAAAACTCAGGATTGCTCACATAATCAAATGGTATATCTGTTTTACTTTTTATTAAGTCGGTTACTTTCTGATGCGTACCAACCGGCACGGTGCTTTTTGTGATTATGATTTTATAGTCAGTCATATATTCAGCTATTTTACTGCACACATCGAGTACCGCTGAAATATCAGCTGAGCCATCTTCGCTGCTTGGAGTTCCTACGCCGAGAAAAATCAGTTGTGAGTTATCAACAGCATATTTCAGGTCAGTTGTAAATATAAGCCGGCCGGCTTTTTCATTGCTCTCGACTATCTCGGTTAGCCCCGGCTCGTATATGGGGATAATGCCGTTTTTAAGGTCTTCGATTTTCTTTTTGTTATTGTCAACACAAATAACATGATTTCCGTTTTCGGCGAGACAGCCGGCAGCAACCAGGCCAACATAACCGATTCCTACAACAGATATTTTCATAACAGTGCAACCTTAAAATTTAATTTATTTTTTCTAAAATTGTTTCAGCTACAAAATCCTTCATTTCATCGGTCAGTTCAGGATATATCGGCAAGGCCATAACTTCTTTTGCCGCTTTTTCTGATTCAGGGAAATCGCCCTGCTTATAGCCGAGTGATGCGAAACATTCCTGCAAGTGCATCGTCACGGGATAATATATTTCGCAGCCGATATTTTTACTTTGAAGATGAGCAACCAACTCATCTCGTTTTGGAACCCTGACAATATACTGATTATAGATGCTAACACAATCAGGGCTTATAAATGGCGTTTGAACAGGCGTTTGAGCAAATTTTTCGTTGTAATAAGCTGCGTTTTTCCGGCGCGCCGCTGACCAATCGTCAAGGTGCGGCAATTTGACTAACAACGCCGCCGCCTGAATCGGGTCGAGACGGAAATTTCCGCCGACATATTTGTGATAGTATTTTGGCTGACTTCCGTGATTTCGCATAATTAAAAGCCGCTCATAAAGCTCTTCGTTGTTTGTAACGACCATCCCGCCATCGCCAATTCCGCCGAGATTTTTGCTTGGGAAAAAGCTGAAGCAGCCGACCGTTCCGCAGCTGCCGGCCTTTTTGCCTTTGTAGGTACTGCTAATCGATTGAGCCGCATCTTCAATTACAGCGAGATTATGTTTTTTTGCGCTCGCCACAATCGCATCCATATCCGCCATCTGGCCGTAAAGATGAACCGGCAGAATCGCTTTGGTTTTTTCTGTAACAGCTGCCTCGATAAGTTCAGGATTTATGTTGTATGTTTTGGGGTCAATATCTACAAACACCGGCTTGGCTCCGGCTCTTGCGATGCAGCCGATGGTTGCAAAAAAAGTAAATGGCGTAGTAATAACTTCATCACCGCAGCCAATATCCAAACTCATCAAACTATTTAGAATAGCATCTGTTCCGCTGGAAGCGCCAACTGCAAATTTGCAATCGCTTACTGCTGCTATTTTTTGTTCCAGTTCAGCCACTTTTGGCCCACCGATACAACGCTGTGTTTCGAGTACCTCAGAAACAGCAGCCAAAACCTCATCCTTGATTGTTGCGTACTGTGCTTTCAAATCCAACAGTGGAACCTGCATTCGTTTTACTCTCCTCTCAAAAATTTTGTTTGCTGCTTGTGATTAAATGTGTTTTTACGATTGCTTGAAATTATCATAAGGTATTTTGCCGATAGCTTTTTCAGCCGGCAAAGATTCTTCTTCATCAATATCAAGACACTTTAATGCGCCGGGCTGGATTTCTTTATAGCGATAGCCGCTTTCAGCGCAAACCATTATGCCATCTTTGTCCGGCTTGGCGAGACGTATGCCGTGCCGACTCATCCAGCCGATTTGCTTCGCTGCAACGCCGGCCATCAGTGCGTAATCTGGAACATTTCTAACTACTACTGCACCTGCGGCAATAAAGCAGTAACAACCGAGTTCTATTCCGCAGACGATTGTTGCGTTTGCGCCGACAGTTACTCCTCTGTGAAAAATAGTTTTTTCATAAAGCGAATGGCGAACAACCTGTGAACGCGGATTTGTAACATTTGTCAAAACGCAGGAGGGCCCGAGAAAAACGTCATCTTCAATTATTGTGCCGGTATAAATTGAAACGTTGTTTTGAATTTTTACATTATTGCCAATCACAACATCACTTGCTACGCAAACGTTTTGCCCGAGTATACAATTTTGGCCGAGCTTTGCATTTTTCATTACGTGTGCAAAGTGCCAGATTTTTGTTCCCTTGCCGATTTCGCACGGCTGGTCAACATACGCCGATTCGTGAACAAAATATTCTTTTTCCTCGTTCATTAAAATTTTTCAGTATTAACAGGTACGCCATTATTTTTCAAAGATTCCTGACCTGCCTGAAGAACTCGCACAACTCTCAAGCCGTCTGCACCATCACTTCTTATTGGTAAACCATCGAGTACACAATCGATAAAATGGCTGCATTCAGCTGCCAGCGGTTCACCGTTCGCCACTTTTGGTATTACAATATCACCGAAACGAAGCGATATAATTTCAGCGTAACTCGTACTGATGTCCTGCTTAATTGCAGCACCTTTATCGTAAACTCTTATTTTTTCAGTTGCCTCCATATCATCGAAGGTAACCATTTTTTCAGAGCCGACGACCGTCATTTTTCTGATTTTGTGCGGGTCGAGCCAGCTGCAATGTATGTTTGCCACTTTGCCGTCAGCAAATTTTACTGTAGCAAAAACAACATCCTCAATATCTTTTTGCAGAAAGCATTGACCGCTCGCCGCAACCGAAACCGGCTCGGAATCAAACAGATAGCATATAATCGAAATGTCATGTGTTGCCAGCGACCACCACGCATTTTCATTCTTGCGAACAATTCCGAGATTCACTCTTTGCGTGTACATATAATAAGGTTGACCGAGCTTGCCTGATTTGAGCATTTCCTTTATGTGGTTTACTGCCGGATGATATTCCAGCAGATGGCCGACCATAAGTTTCAGTTTTTTTTCAGCGGCAAGAACAGTTAGTTTTTTTGCATCAGCCCCGGACAGCGTTAGCGGCTTTTCGACAAAAACATTTTTGCCGGCATTTAGAACCTGCTTGGCAATTTCAAAATGAGCCGGCGCCTCGGTTGCAACAACAACTGCCTCTATGGTTTTGTCATTAAGAACTGTTTGTAAATCGGTAGTTGTTTCAATAAAGGGAAAGCTCGTTTTTTGAACAGCCAAAGTTTTTTCGTTCAAATCGCAAACATATTTCAGATTACATTTTTTTGCCGTTGCGAAATTTCTAACGAGATTTTTGCCCCAGTATCCGGCTCCAACAACAGCGACATTTAATTTTTTATCTTCCATAATTTCCGTTTTATACTATTCGCAATTGAATTTTCCCGTTTGTCCGCGGGTAAGTAACTTAAAAATAATGAGTTATGGTTTTCTTCGCGGACATTTACTACCCTAAAGGGTATATTTATTTGCTTTGTACCAATCTATTGTTTCTTTCAAGCCATCGTCGAAAGTCGTTTTCGCTTCAAAGCCGAATAATTTTTTCGCACGGGAAACGTCAAGCCGTCTTCTCGGCTGGCCGTCTGGCTTGGATTTGTCCCAGCGAATTTCGCCGGCAAAACCGGTTAATTTTACGATTTTTTCTGTGAGTTCTTTTATCGTTATTTCAAAACCGGCGCCGATATTCACTGCCTCGGAATCGTTATAATATTCGGTTGCCAATAAAATTCCTTCAGCTGCATCAGCTGCATAAACAAATTCACGCGAAGCACTGCCGGAGCCCCAGCATTCAATGTAGTTGTCGCCATTGTCGATTGCATCGACACATTTTTTTATCAGAGCCGGTATTACATGACTGCTCGCCGGATTAAAATTGTCGCCTGGCCCATAAAGATTGACCGGCAAAAGGAAAATCGAATTAAAGCCGTACTCGGCTCGATACGATTGCGATTGAACGAGCAGCATTTTTTTAGCCAAGCCGTAAGGAGCATTTGTTTCTTCCGGGTAGCCGTTCCAGATGTCGTCTTCTTTGAAGGGAACAGGTGTAAATTTCGGATAGGCACAAACGGTTCCGAGTGCAACAAATTTTTCGATATTTCTCAGCCGCCCCTGCTCGAGCAGCTGCACGCCCATCATCAGATTTTTATAGAAGAATTCGCCGGGATGTTCTCGGTTAGCTCCGATTCCGCCGACCACCGCTGCGAGGTGAATAACAATATCCGGCTTCATATCATCGTACATTCGGATAACATCATCCATTTTCACCAAATCATAATCTTCGATTTTGGGAACAAGAATGTTTTCGTTTTTGCAGCCGCGTTTTCGCAGGCCTTCCAGGATATAACTTCCGAGAAAACCGGCTCCGCCAGTCACAACTATTCGCTTATTCTGAAAAAAATCGTTCACTCCAAATTCCTTTTATTCTGAATTCTGTGTTTTATTTATTTCCGTGTTCTTTCAATACCTTTTCATTTTTTGCCAGTTTCATATCTGCATCAGCCATCATTTTTGCAAGCGATTTGAAATCCACTTTCGGCTGCCAGTTCAAAACTTTTTTTGCCTTTGTCGCATCGCCGAGCAGAAGGTCAACTTCCGTTGGCCGATAGTATCTTTCATCAATTTCAACGCATTTTTTCCAGTCTAAATCGAGGTAGCCGAAAACTTCATCGAGAAATTCCCTGACAGATTGCGTTTGTCCTGTAGCAATTACAAAATCATCCGGTTTGTCCTGCTGGAGCATCAGCCACATCGCTTCAACGTAATCGCCGGCAAAGCCCCAGTCGCGTTTTGCCTCGATATTGCCGAGATAAAGTTTTTCCTGCAAGCCGAGCTTGATTCGTGTTGCAGCTCGCGTGATTTTTCTCGTAACAAATGTTTCGCCTCGTCTCGGCGATTCGTGATTGAATAAAATTCCATTACACGCAAACAAATCGTATGCCTCTCTGTAATTTACTGTCTGCCAAAAACTGTAAACTTTTGCGCAGCCGTAAGGACTTCGCGGATAGAACGGCGTTTTTTCTGTCTGCGGCGTTTCAATAACCCTGCCATACATTTCACTGCTCGAGGCCTGATAAAATTTGGCCGGCTTGTCGCTTGTTCTAACCGCTTCGAGCAAACGCAGCGTTCCAAGCGCATCAGTATCAGCCGTGTAAATCGGCATATCGAAACTTACGCGAACATGGCTTTGTGCGCCGAGATTATAAACTTCGTCCGGCTTAATTTCGTTTATGATTATCGATAAATTGCTGCCATCAGTCAGGTCGCCGTAAACAAGTTTGAGTTTGGGGTCATTGTGCGGGTCTCTGTATAAATGGTCGATTCTGCCGGTGTGAAATGAAGAGCTTCGCCGGATGATTCCCCAGACGTAATAGCCCTTTTTCAAGAGCAGTTCAGCAAGATATGAACCGTCCTGACCGGTAATACCTGTAATCAATGCCTTTTTCATAACGAACCTCTAATAAATTCTTAATTCTGTTTTTCCCGTTCGCTTTCAACAATTATTTTCAGTGTTTCATCAAGTGTCATTTTCGGCTGCCAGCCAATGGCTTTTTTAATTCGCTTAAGAGACGGCTTTCGCCGGAGCATATCTTCCATTTCTCTACCATAGGCCTGCTCGTAAGAGATGAATTTCTTTTTACTTTTGCTTTTGGCAATTTTAATAATTTTATCAGCAAGCTGCTCGATGGTAATTTCTTCAGTTGAGCCGATATTATAAACTTTTCCTATCGCAGATTCATTTTCCATTAAGCCGGCGACTGCTTCAACGACATCGCCGACGTAGCAAAAGCATCTGCTTTGAGCGCCCGTGCTATATATTTCCAGCGGCTCATTTTTCAGAGCTGCTCGCACAAATCTCGGCACGACCATTCCGTATCTGCCGGTTTGCCTTGTTCCAATTGTATTAAAAAATCTGCCAATTACCACTGGAAATCCATACTGCTGATAGAAAGCCAGGCCGAGGAATTCGTCAACGGCCTTGGTACAGGCATACGACCAGCGTGATACGCTTGTGCTTCCGAGTACGATATTATCATCTTCATCGAAAGGCACGTTTTCATTTTTGCCGTAAATTTCGCTTGTCGAGGCGATAAATATCTTCTTTTTGAATTTATAGGCCGCATTCAAAACTACCGTAGCGCCTTCGATATTGGTTTCTATTGTTCGCACGGGTTCGGCTGCTATCAATTTGACACCAACAGCTGCGGCGAGATGAAAAACGCAATCACACTGCCCGATGAGCTTTTCTGCAAGCTCTACATTTAGAATATCACCCTTGACAAAACTGAAATAGGGATTTTCTTTGAAAGTTTCGAGGTTTTCTAATGAGCCGGTGCTGAGATTATCAAGAACTGCGACTTCATAGCCGTTTTTGAGCAGATATTCAGTTAGATGTGAACCGATAAACCCTGCTCCGCCAGTGATAAGTGCTTTCATAAGAAAAACTTAAAAGTTAAAGTGTAAAGTGTAAAATTAAGGAGGTCATCTCGCACCAAAATGGTTTTTCATTTTGGTTCGAGATTCCACATTTTTGAGTTTTTATTTTTTAATTTTGAGCTTTCTCGGCGGACTCCGTCCCCGTCGGCTGCGCAAAGAAACTCAAAAATCAAAACGTAAAGTGTAAAATTAAGGAAGTCATCGCCGCTTTGCGGCGATTCCACAATTTCAAATTTTTACTTTTGCATTTTGAACTTATTATTGCCGTTTGTCCTATAACTTCTCTAAATATCGGCAAATAAAGGACATGGCTTTAGGTGTTTACGCTGTTTTAGGTGCCGATTTCGCAGCAAAAACAATAATTATACGCTGTAAAACGGCTAAAGTTCGCCAATTGCATCAGCAGGACACGAACAAAACACTGTAAAGTGGTTTTTGATACTATAAACGCCATAGTTTTGGTTTGACTGAAAGTGTCAGTGGCACTATACTGAATCGCTTAATAAAATCAAGCCGGAGAGAAAAAATGGATAAATCTAAAATTGTCGCTGAAGGTATAACCTTTGATGATGTCCTGCTCGTGCCAGCCAAAAGTGATGTCGTGCCGAGCCAGGCACAAACCAGCACGCAGCTAACCAACAATATCAGTATAAATATCCCTATTATTTCAGCTGCTATGGACACGGTAACCGAAGCTGCACTGGCAATTGCGCTTGCTCAACAGGGCGGAATTGGAATTATTCACAAAAATCTTTCCATCGAAGGGCAAAAACGTGAAGTGGCAAAGGTTAAGCGTTCTGAAAACGGAATTATAATCGACCCCGTTACTCTCGCCCCTAATCAGCCGGTCAGTAAAGCGAGAGAAACGATGAGCGAACACAACGTTTCGGGAATACCGATTGTCGAAAACCAAAAACTGGTAGGAATACTGACGCGAAGAGATTTGAAATTCCTAAAGGATTACAATGTTGAAATAAGCTCCGTGATGAGTACAAAACTTGTTACAGCTGGCGAGAGTACGACACTTGAGCAGGCGAAAGAAATTTTGCAAAAACATAAAGTGGAAAAACTGCTGCTCGTAAAAAATGACGGCCAGTTGGCGGGCTTGATTACAATGAAAGACATTGACCGCGTTCAGCAGCACCCGATTGCAGCCAAAGACAGCAGAGGAAGATTGAGAGTCGGAGCTGCTGTTGGAGTAAATGACTACGACAGAATCGCCGCCCTTGTCGAAGCGGAGGTAGATGTTATCGTAGTTGACACGGCTCACGGCCACTCGCAAAATGTCATCGATACGGTAAAAGCGATTAAGGCAAACCATAAAATCGATGTGATTGCCGGAAATATAGCAACCGAGCAAGCCACAAAAGAACTGATAGCAGCTGGTGCAAACGCAATTAAGGTCGGCATTGGCCCGGGTGCGATTTGCACAACGAGAATAATTTCCGGCGTAGGCGTTCCGCAAATCACAGCTATTATCGATTGTGCAAGAGCTGCCAAAAAGCACAACATACCTGTCATTGCAGATGGCGGAATCAAGCATTCGGGCGACATAACAAAAGCAATTGCCGCCGGAGCTTCAAGCGTAATGCTCGGCTCAATGTTTGCCGGCTTAAAGGAAAGTCCTGGCCAATTAGTGATTTACAAAGGCCGCCAGTTCAAGGAATACCGAGGGATGGGTTCACTTGGCGCAATGGTCAAGGGTTCGGCTGACAGGTACGGCCAGAAAAGTTCGACCAGTAAAGACAAACTCGTTCCCGAAGGCGTTGAAGGCCGCGTGCCGTACAGAGGCCATCTGAATGATTTTGTTTACCAGCTTGTCGGCGGCTTGCGTGCAGGAATGGGTTACTGCGGAACAAGAAATATTGACGAGCTGAAAAGCAATGGCCAATTCGTTCGCCAGAGCAAATCGTCCATCAGTGAATCGCATCCGCACGACATACAAATAACCAAGGAAGCCCCGAATTATTCGGCTGGCACAACGTTTGAAGATTAGGCAGAGCGAAAAATCGCTAATCCAAAATATGGGATACGAAACTATAGCAATCATCGATTTCGGCAGTCAGTACGGCCAGCTAATCGCTCGCCGAGTGCGCGAACACAAAGTACATTCAACAATCTATCAGCCAAAGACCGCTTATGACGAAATCGCAAAGATAAAAAATTTGAAAGGCATAATCCTGTCTGGCGGCCCGGCCAGCGTTTACGATAAAAATTCGCCAACCTGCGATGAAAAGATATTTGAGCTGAACGTGCCGATTCTCGGAATCTGCTACGGAATGCAGTGGGGTGCAAAATCGCTCGGAGCAAAAATAAAAGCGGCCAATGCTCGTGAATACGGACGAGCGATTATAGATATAAATGACAGCAAAAATATTTTCGCTTCAATCGGCCTGTCAACTGAGGTTTGGATGAGTCACGGCGACCAGGTCGAAGATGTTAACGATGATTTTCAGGTGCTGGCCAAAACCAAAACCTGCCCTTATGCAGCTATTCGCCATAAAACCAGAAAATTCTACGGCGTTCAGTTTCATCCCGAAGTCAGCCACACGCCAAAAGGTGATGTAATGCTCAGGAATTTTCTCTACGATACTTGCAAATGCAGCGGCGATTGGCAAATGAAAAATTTCGTCAATGAAACGGTTGAAAACATTCGCGAAAAAGCTGGCAAAGATATAGTAATATGTGGATTTAGCGGCGGAGTGGATTCATCTGTGGTCGCATCGCTGATTCACAAAGCGATTGGCAAACAGCTGGTTTGCATTTTCGTTGACAATGGCCTGCTCAGAAAAAATGAACGCGAAAAGGTCGAATCAACTTTCAGCGAACATTTTAATATCGATTTGAAAGTTGTCGATTGGGGAAAACAATTTCTTGAAAAATTAGAAGGCGTAACCGACCCGCAGAAGAAGCGTAAAATAATCGGAGCCGAATTTATAAAGGCATTTGAATCTGAAGCTGCCAAAATAAAAGGTGTAAAATATCTGGCGCAGGGCACGCTCTATCCAGACGTTATAGAATCCGGCAGTAAAGACGGAAATCTGGCAGCGAATATAAAACTGCATCACAACGTAGGCGGCCTGCCGGAGGAATTGGGATTTGAACTCATTGAGCCGCTTCGTGATTTATTCAAGGATGAAGTACGGCTGGTTGGCGAATTTCTCGGCTTGCCGGAAGATATGGTCTGGCGGCATCCATTCCCCGGGCCGGGATTGGCAGTTAGAATAATCGGCGAAATCACGCCAAAGCGGCTGGAAGTTTTGAGAGCTGCTGACAAAATCCTGCTCGATGAAATAAAATCAGCCAAGCTCTATAGAAAAATTTCGCAGGCGTTGGCGATTCTTGTGCCGGTTTCGACAGTCGGCGTAATGGGTGATGAGCGAAGCTACGAAAATGTCATCGCAATTCGAGCTGTTGAAACGACCGATTTTATGACAGCCGATTTTTCACAGATTCCATATAAAGTACTCTCTGCAATTTCCAGCAGAATCATCAACGAAGTTCGCGGCGTAAATCGCGTCGTTTATGACATTTCAAGCAAACCCCCTGCCACGATTGAATGGGAATAAAAAAGTTTTACATTTAACCGGCAGCCGGCTATACTTAATTTTGCTAAATGGATTAAAAGCAAAATCTAAGGATAGATATGGCAGTTGGCATTGCGAAAATAGTTGTAGTAGGCCCATCATACGTTGATATTACTGTAAAGAGCGACAGCATTCCTGCAGCCGGCCAAAGCGTGATTGGCTCATCTCTTTTTTTCAGCGTTAACGGCCAGGGGCCTGTCCAAGCGATTCAGGCGGCTCTTTGCGGCTGCGAAGTTTATCTCGTCAGCAAACTTGGCGGAGACCCGTCTGGGATTATGGCCAAAGAAACTCTCGCTGAATACAAAGTAAAAACTGATTTTGTTTGCACCGCTTCCGCTAAAAATACTGGCAGCTGTGTTACGGTAGTTGATTCTGCCGGCAAAAACGCCTCACTAATATATGATGGTGCAAATGGCGCTCTTTTGCCGCAGGATATTGATTCGGCGGAGGAAATTATATCATCAGCTGACATTTGCCTGCTCGGCGGTCATTTACCGCAGGATGCAGCGTTGGCAGCTCTTCGCTGCGCAAAACTTCACAATACAAAGGTGATTCTAAATCCTGCCCGCCCCCTCGGCGACAGGCGCAGCGGCCCGTGGCGGGAAAACGAATTACCTTTTGAATATTTTTCAGCTGACATTATGATTTTGAATCTTTACGAGGCAGCTGATATTACCGAGCACACCTCCGTCGGCGTTCGCGATGTAAAACTGATAGGTTCCGATTTAGTTTCTCGCGGCGTTGGCTCGGTTGTAATCACGATGGGCAGACGTGGCTGCATGGTGGTTGATAGAGCCGGAGCCGACCAGATAGCTGCTTTTGAAGTTGAGTTGGTAAATCGGGCCGGCATTGGCAGTGCTTTTGCGGGTGCTTTTGCGGCTTACTGCGCGGTTGAAAGTGATGTAAGAGCTGCGGTCAAATTCGGCTCAGCGGCGGCGGCTCTTGCCTGTATGAAGTTTGGTACAATTGAAGCTCTTCCGAGTAAGGCCGACATTATTGAACTTCTGCAAAGAGAGGAAAATTAAATTTGTTGCTGGATTTATTCTTTCCCACTTTTCGTACTTTTCACACTTTCCCACCCTGTCGTTAGTAGATAAAATTTATCAACGAGCAACTAATAATTTTGTTTATTCCGGATTTTACTTTTCGCCCTTTTCACACCTTCACAGAATTTTGTCATTGCGAGGCCGTTTTTAGGCCGCGGCAATCTCAACTATTTGCATTCGCACTTTTCACACCTTCCAACTTTTGCTTTTCACACCCTTGTCATTTTTGTCATTGCGAGGCCGTTTTTAGGCCGCGGCAATCTCAACTATTTGCATTCACACCTTTCTAACTTTTTCACACTTTGTTTTCAGCGGTTAGCCCTGCCACCTGTGGGCAGGGTTTACTTTTCCCACCTTTCGCACCTTCGCACTTTTATTTTATTTAATCGCTGATTCCGCTGACTCGTGCTACGTAGCGATACTTCGCAGAGTAGTATTTCACTGATTTTTAAGAGGGATTGAATTTTGTGATGTGTATTGCGTTGATAGTTTCTTATTGCATATTTCGTGTTTAGTTCCCAACAGAGCCCCTCCTGTCAAGGAGGGGTATTTTATTATGCGTGATGCGTATTGCGTGATTTGTTTAGCCCCCAGGTTTATCCTGGGGGTTTTTGTTTGTTCGGTTAGGTTAGCCCCACCATCACCATGGTTGGGTTGTTTCTTTCCTGCCATCACTCCTGTCCTGAGCAAGGTCGAAGGAATGGCAGGGTTTACTTTTCCCACCTTTTTTTCACACCCTTCCCACTTTTCTTTTCACACTTTTATATTTTGCTTGCCAGTCGTAGCTTTCCTGCCCTCCGTAGTCTCGACGAAGGAGGGAGCGAAGACTGGTCATTGCGAGGAGTGAAGCGACGAAGCAATCTCAACCATTCGCATTCGCACTTTTCCCACCTTCAAACTTTATCCTGAGGACTTCGAGTGAGCCTCAGTCGAACTCCCTGTCGAAGGATTTCCCACTTTTTTCTTTATGGCAGGGTTTATTTTGCTCGCCGCTCATTTTATTTATTTTCGGATTTCGGCCTGCGTAACAGTTTTATGGATAAAGGTTTACATGCACCGCACCACAATTTCTCTTGACTTTGCCACCTGTTTTTTGCTACAATAAATTTTGTAGTAACCGCAATTTTTTTCGAGCTGATTTTCCTTTAGGATGGGGTTGATGAAAAGATTTTATTATCAGGTTTGGGTTCCGTTTACGATTACCAAGCGGCGAATTCTTTTTCTTGCGATTGCCAGCTATTTGGCGTTGTGTTAAGCACTGGGTCTCATTTCAAAAATGCAGATTTTGGATGCTAAATCTCGCTTCAAAATTCCAGATTTCAGATATTAAATTCCGGTTCTGAATTACAGATTTTAGATACTGGATTTTATTTTTCGCACTTTTCCCACCTTTTTTACACCCTTCCCACTTTTCTTTTAACACTTTTATATTTTGCTTGCCAGTCGTAGCTTTAGCGAAGACTGGTCATTGCGAGGCCGTTTTTAGGTCGCGGCAATCCCAACCATTCGCACCATTTACACTTTCCCACTTTTCCCACCTTCAAACTTTATCCTGAGGACTTCGAGTGAGCCTCAGTCGAACTCCCCGTCGAAGGATTTCACACTTTTTCCAGCGTATCAGCACTGATACTCTCGGTTATTCTGTCGAATTCGTCGAGCGAGCAGAATTTGATGACTATTTTTCCTCGCTGGCCGTTTTTTTGCGTTTCGATAGCCACTTTGGTTCCCAGCCGAAAGCTCAATTTATTTTCGAGGTCAACTATATTTGCCGGCTTCGATTTAATCTCCGGCTTTGTTTCGGTTTTACCATCGAGATACTTTCTGACCAACCTTTCCAGTTCTCGCACACTTAGCCGCCCAGCCATCGCCCTTTTAGCGAGTTTTTCTCGCATCCCATCAGTTGGCAGAGCAAGGATAGCTTTTGCGTGGCCGGTAGTGAGTAAGCCATCGGTTAGCATTTGCTTAATTTGGTCTGGTAAGTCCAGTATTCGCAGGTAGTTAGCAACAACCGAACGGCTTTCGCCAAGTCGTTTTGCCCCCTGCTCCTGGGTTAGCGAAAAAGTTTTAAGATAACTTCTATATGCCTTTGCTCTTTCGATTGGATTCAAATTTGCCCTGTGAATGTTTTCTATCAACGCCAATTCGAGCATTTGTTCATCGCTTGCCGAGCGGACAATGGCCGGCACTTTTTCAAGTCCGGCAATATTCGCTGCCCTCAGCCGTCTTTCGCCGGCGATTAGTTCAAACCCAGCTCCAGCCGGACGGACGATGATTGGCTGAATTACGCCGTTTGCCTTAATGGATTCAGCCAGGTCATCGAGGTCTTGCTGGTTCCAGACGGTTCTCGGCTGATGCGGATTTGGCAGGACTGCTTCGATTTTTATTTCCCGCAACGATTTATGTAACTCTTTATCTATAGGGAAGTTAGAGTCTTCGCCTATCCCAGCTGTCAGTGTTATTTGCTCTTTGCCCGCAGGGGTTATCGGACTTAAAAGTGATTGCAGCCCCCTGCCGAGATGTTTTGTTTTTTTCTTTTTTACATCTTTTATATTTGTCATAAAAAACTCCTTTTTTTCGTATTTCGTTATTCGTCGCCCGTAACTCGTTGCCCGATTCTTGTCATTGCGAGGAGTGAAACGACGAAGCAATCTCACCCTTTCGTGCTTTCAACCTTTTCCCGCTTTATTTTTCACACCTTTCACATTTTTATTTTGTTTAATCGCAGATTTCGCTGAACATGGTGAGCATGTCGAACCAGATTACACAGATTTTTTTTGCCTGCCAGTCGTAGCTTTAGCGAAGACTGGTCATTGCGAGGCCGCCTTTAGGCCGCGGCAATCTCAATTTTAAGCTTTGAGATTACTTCGTTGCCTTGCTCCTCGTAATGACAGAATGAGCGATTTTAATGTCATTGCGAGCAAAGCGAAGCAATCTCAACCTTCGCACCATTTACACTTTCGCATTTTTCACACCCTTCGCACGTTCACACTTTTTTTTCGCACTTTTTCGTATTTCTAATGATTCTTCGGAGTTTTTACCTGAAATTCTGTACTTTTGCGAGCCAAAAATTGGTTTTTTGCCATAATTTATTTCGTAACCCCCAGAAACCCCGTTTTATGCTGCCAATTTCGTATTGCGTTTTTGCCTGTCGCGTCGTCTTGTCTCGCCGAAGTTTTAACGAAGGCGGAAGCCCCTAAGGAGCGAAGACGGGTCATTGCGAGCAAAGCGAAGCAATCTCGACCTTTCAAGCTTTCCCTACTCTGACAGGGTTCTTTTTTTGTCATTGCGAGCCGTTTTCAATTGTTCCACGTGGAACAATTTTATAGTCAAACACGGTTAAGTTGAATTAGTTAGCTTTTTTGGTCGTTTTTGCCTTGTTTTTCCACTTTTAATAATCGTTTTCAAGGTAGCAACGTGATTTTCAAATGCGTTGCGGCCTTTGTGGGTGGCTTTGATAAAGGTACATGGCTTGCGAGAGACAAAGGTTTTTTTAATTTTGATGTAGCCGGCGTTTTCGAGTTTGGCGAGATGCGAGCCAAGATTGCCATCTGTTAGCTTTAAAATGTTGCACAGATACACAAAATCGATTTGTTTGGTGGTAGTCAGAGCGGTTAGTGCAGCCATTATTTGCAGGCGGGTTGATTGGTGGATGATTTTGTTTATTTTTTGTATTTTCATTTTATGCTTTTGCCAATGCCAGGCCGTGTTTTCAAAAGCGTTTGTTTATCAGGACTATTTGCTGGTTAATATAGCTCTGCGTTAAAGAGTACTCTGTAATATAGAGCAGAATGGTTTTTATTGCAAGAAAAAAGTAAGGGGAAAGTAAGAAATTTTTTACAGGTGCAATCGGTTAGCCACAGAGGTCGCAGAGAACACAGAGGTTTCTATGATATAAATTTAACCACGGATTTCACAGATTAACACGGATTTTTTAAGAGGGATTTTTTTGTTGTTACTTTCTTGCAAATTATTGAGCGGGGGTTACACTAATTGCCTATGGCGAAGAAAAAGGCAGCAAATCCCAAAAAAGCAGGGACAGCAGGCAAGCCGTCAGCGTTACTTGATACACGAGTAATTTATTGCGGCGACAATCTCGAACAATTAAAAAAGCTTCCTGAAAACAGTGTTGACCTTATCTATATTGACCCGCCTTTTAATTCCAATCGAAATTACGAAGTTTTTTGGGGCGAGACAAAGGAAAAACGTGCATTCAAAGACCGCCACGCATCCACGCAGGCCTATATCGAATTTATGCGACCACGCTGCGTTGATTCTGACAGCAGCGAAAACGAATTGGTTTTTAATCGAACAGCGACTCTGCGAGATAAATGGAAGAAAATCAATCAAAAGCAAAGTAAATAACTACGGGTTTACACCCGTAGTTATTTACTAAAAGAGATTGGACGAGTCCGTCATAGGCGGATAAGCATTGAAGAACCAACCGTGCTGCGGCAGGTGCCTTCGCCCCGATGAGCGGGAACTTGTTATATAGATTGTATAATTATTGTTGGGGCATTATGGAAGAATCAGAATTAAATGAGATGTTCGGTGGCTTTGATGCTATCTTAGAGCATCTTAACTTTTTATGCCTCAGGTTTTTAGATGAGATAGGAGAGGCTCAATTCTATTTTGATACGCTTGTCGACTTTATAGAATCACAAGAACGAAAAGAAATACAACATCTCAAAGAAGTTGCGAAAAAAGTACCTGATAATCGCAAGGGAGACTTCTGGGAAGATAGTTATCCATATTACTGGAAGAACATCTTTGAGGAAAATCTTAAAGAATCTTTTATTGTATCTTTATTCTCCATGCTTGAGGTTTATTTGGATCGTACTTGTTGGGTTTTGCATGATAGTAAATTAAAAACACCAAAAAAATGCGATGGAGAAGATAGTATTCATAGATTTCAAAACTGCCTCAATCAACATGTGCCTGCAATTTCATCTTTAGATTGGGAACAAATATATAAACTTTGGCGAATTCGCTGTGTGATTGCGCATAATCAAGGACAATGTTTAAAAGAAGAGGACAAGAAACTTCTCAAACAATTCGCGGATAAGACAGAGGGCATATCTATCCGTAATGGATGGATTGAAATTGATCCATTATTTTGCAAAAGTACGTTAATAATGATTAAGGAGTTTGGAATAAAGTTAAGCCAGATCATAAGCGATGACCTAACAAGTCGAGAGAGTTAAAGAGATGTAAAGAAGAAAGCACAATAAAACAATAGCCTCATAAGGGTTGAAGATTATGCTCTGGAAACTATTACTTTTCCCAGTTGCGTTTGTAATTGAACGCATATTTACTTATATTGTTCTTTGCTTTTTATGGCCTTATATTGGTATGTGGCTTGATGGTTATTTGTGTTATGTTTGGAGGCCATTAATAAAAAGAAGAGAAGTGGGTGAACTGATTGCATTTCAATCACGGGTATTTCAGACATGTTTCTTTCAGTTTTTTTCCTCAGTCGGCGCTATTTTACTCTTGGCCCTATGGGGGCTGAAATTTTCATATGTTGTGTATCTCGTTTATATTTTCTTTTGTGAACTCTACGTTATTCGGCACACTAGCGTTGCAAGTATAACTGGAAACCGCATCTTTAAATATGGAGCCTTGATAGGCCTTTTGGTTGCCTTAGGGCTACTAAGTCTTATAGCCGCCATGATTAAATAGTGGTCGTAGGATGGGTAAAAGTTGCCCATCCTACGAAACTTCGATGTTCCTCAGGGCAGGCTTCGCTCCCTCCTTCGTTGAAACTATGGAGGGCAGGCAGGACAGGAGTGATGGAGGGGCTAATCAATCCCCCAAAAAATCCGTGCCAATCAGCGCAATCCGTGGTTAATTTTATGCCTTTTTAATCAGTGAAATCTGGTTCGACAAGCTCACCATGTTCAGTGGAATCTGCGATTAAATAAAACAAAGTGGGAAAAGCGTGAATGGTGCGAAAGTGCGAAATCAAGATTGCCACGTCGGCCTAAAAAACGGCCTCGCAATGACAGCAAAAAACCTGCCAAATCAAAATCACCCCAATAACTGCCCCAGCCACGGGTGCTGGGGCTAATCATAGAACTCCGCCATTAAATTGACCCTGCCATTCCTTCGACTTCGCTCAGGACAGGAGTGATGGCAGGAAAGAAACAACCCAACCATGGTGATGGTGGGGCTAACCTAACCGAACAAACAAAAACCCCCAGGATAAACCTGGGGGCTAAACATCACGCAATACACATCACCCGCCGTCGCTAAAGCTATGGCGGGCAGGCGATATACGCAATATAAGAATGAAAGGTTGAGATTGCCACGTCGGCCTTTGGCCGCCTCGCAATGACAGCAAACAGATTTCCCTTCGGAGCTCTCCGCTTCGCTCCTCGCAATGACAAAAACAAATCAAAAATGATTTGAAAATTCACCTATTAGGTGTATGCTATCGGTTAGTTAAAAGTAGTATTCTAAATTTGATAAAGATTGCCATCCGCCTTCACTAAAGCTTCGGCGAGACAGGCAGGTCTCGAAATTACATGCAGGAAAGAAAATTATGAAATTCAAAATCGAGCCGGCACAAAGAATCAAACGGCTGCCGCCATACCTGTTCGGAAGATTAAACGCTCTAAAACTCGCTAAACGGCAGCAGGGAGCAGATATTATCGATCTCGGAATGGGAAATCCGTCAGACCCGGCTCCGCAGGTAATAATAGATAAACTCTGTCAGGCAGCTCAAGACCCACGCAACCACAGATACAGCGCATCAAAAGGTATCAAGAACCTGAGAGGCGAAATTGCAAAAAAATACGCTCGGCTCTGGAACGTACATCTCGACCCGGAAACAGAAGTGCTTGCCTGCATCGGCTCAAAAGAAGGATTCAGCCATCTGTGCCTCGCAATGCTCGGTCCCGGCGATACGGTCGTTGTGCCTGACCCGGCTTTTCCTATACATAACTATTCAGTAACGCTCGCAGGGGCAAATGTGGTTACAGTGCCGCTCGGAAATGATGAAAAATTCGTCAATAATATAGCAGCGGTCGTTGAGCATATGTATCCAAAGCCGAAACTGCTCGTTCTGAACTATCCGCACAATCCGACGGCAATGACAGTCGATGCGGGCTTTTTCGAAATGATAGTCGATGTCGCAAAACGATTTCAAATTGCGGTTATTCAGGATTTTGCGTACGGCGAAACCTGCTTTGACGGCTACAAAGCACCGAGCTTTCTATCCGTAAAAGGTGCAAAAGATGTAGGCGTGGAATTTATCACAATGAGTAAGCCCTATAATATGGCTGGTTTCAGGATTGGTTTTGCAGTCGGCAATAAGGATATGCTCGATTACCTCGCAACGATAAAGGGCTATTACGATTACGGCATATTCCAGGCATTGCAAATTGCGTCAATCATTGCGCTTAGGGAATGTGATGATGATATAATTACGCAAAATAAAATATACCAGTCAAGGCGTGATGTGGTTTGTGATGGCTTGACGAAGCTCGGCTGGGAAGTTGAAAAGCCGCGAGCAACGATGTTCGTCTGGGCAAAAGTGCCGAAAGAACACTCAAAAGGCAAGGGCAGTATAGATTATGCGATTGACCTGATGGAACATGCAGAAGTTGCGATGGCTCCGGGAAGGGCGTTCGGCGAAAACGGCGAAGATTATATGAGGATAGCTCTCGTGGAAAATGAGCAGCGACTGCGGCAGGCAATCCGAAACATCGGCCGATTTGTACAGCAAAAGCCAATAAGGAAAAAAGATAAAGCGTAGAACACAAAACGCAGAGTCCTGGGGGTTTTAAATTTCGAAATCGCTATTTTATTGAGACAATTCCCATCTTAATTAAAAACGAAACATTAAAAATTTCCTATTTTAACGACCAATAATATCAACCGTCATAATCTGTATAATTCGATTTTGGAGCAAATTCGCTCTCAAAACAGCCGGCAGAACAATAAAATTAGAAAAAACTCTTGACTTAATAACGCAGATGTGGTTTAATAGCGTCATCAGCTTGGGGGCTGAGAAGTAAACTCACTGTAGGATCCCTGCTTAGGGGATTTTGTGTAGGGAAGCACGTCTACAAAATCAGAAGGAAACTCGGAAGTTTTGTTATTTGCAGATTCAACATTTTAGTTTCGTTGTATTTGTATAATTAGGCAGGGCGGATGAGAAACTTCTAAATCGGGGCGGGAAAACTCGCAGTAAAAAAGAGAGAGACAGGAAATTTTTGTGGTGGCTTTGCGCGCAAAAAAGGTGTGTAAGGCATAATTTTGAGAGTCAAAAAGAAAACTGTTTTTCCCTTTAACTGGAGGAATCGATGGGTAATTTAGTGAGAAAATTTGTTTTTTTACTTCTGTTTTTTGTAGCTGTATCGATTTGTATGGCTGGCTCAGCGTCTGCTGCAACTATTGAATTTACTCCTGACAATACTGGTGCTGGCGGCTGGCATTACGATGGAGCCGGCACGCTCAGTTTTGTTCAAAATATTACAGTTGATAGAGGACTGGGTGTTAGCTCTGATATTTTAGCCGGCGCTTTCGTTCACATCCCTAATATGACTGTAGGCGGAAGTGGCGGCTTGTACACCCTGACCGGAGGGACTATTTCAATCACAAGCTCATCAACGCCCGGTGCCGGAACCACATATTTAACCGGAACCCTTGGTGTGAACAGTATGATAACTTTCGGCTCAGTCGGCATCGCTTACCCTGTCTTTCAGGCAGATATTACCGGCATAACAATTAACAACGGTATCGGTTCAGCAGCTCTGGCAACTATCGGCAGCACACTGGATTTTGAGCTTGCGATGACCGGAGGCACAGGCGGCAGCTTTGGGAACATGCTTGATAGCGGATTAACCGGAGACGGCAGTTTCAGCGGTGCTATGGCGGTACCGGAGCCGGCAACACTTATTCTGCTTGGAATCGGCGGGCTGGCAGCCCTCAGACGTAATAAGGAAAAGGAAGGTAGATGTTAATTATGACAGATAAGAAGAAATTCTTTGTTTTACTTTTGCTGGCGACAATGTGTGTTTGCAATATAGCAAGTGCAACTGTTACCGAATTTTTGCCGGACAGCTCTTATTACGAGGGCAAATCGTACTTCAGTTCTACAGTCGATGGCGGCCTGCTGAGTGGTCGCATAGATTTCGCTGTTTATGACGATACGACCGAGTTCACCGATGCCGGTTTTACCAATCCAGGTTCGGGCTCGTATATCTACGCTTACCAGATTTTCTGCGATGAGGATACGACCGGTGTACTCTCGTATTTCGGAATACTCAATCCCGATACAAGCGGTGCCGGTATTGATGGCGATGCAGTGCTTGACTATCAGGACGACGGCTCGGGAGGCATTTCGCCTGACTCGGCATCTATTGACTTGTCTTCCACATACGGCAAAATGGGCGTTTGGACATTTGACGGCGGCTATCTCGTAGCTAACGAAAATTCATACTTTCTTGTACTCAGCAGTAACCGGGACTGGATCGTAGGCGGTTACACATTTGACCCGACACTTGCTGACGGTTTACCGATAGCAGGCGGCGATGGCGATGACCCACCAACAGGAGTTCCTGAGCCGGCATCAATTGCACTGCTTGGAATCGGAGCTATGCTTTTTAGAAAACGTAAAAATTCTACTACATATTAATTTAGTAAAGAATCGGGGGAACAATGAATATTAAGAGTAACAATTTGAAATTGGCTGGATTCGGCAGATTGATATTGTTCGGCTTAATTATAGCCATTGCTTTGCCGGCAGCTGCATATTGCCAGGACGGCATTGCACTTTTGATTCAGAAGACGCCAGCTCAGGGTGGAAGTGTAACGCCGGAAGTTGGCGTACATTATTTAGGATTGAATTCTGAAGTTACTTTAACAGCCAATCCAAAACCCGGCTATCAATTTGTCTATTGGATTGGTGATGTAAGTGATTCAACGTCGAGCACAACGATGGCGTATCTTGATTCACCGAAGATTATCATAGCTGTCTTTGAGCGATCTGAATACGCCTTTTTAGAAAAAGACGATGCGATTCGAAGTTCCCCTGGCGGCGGAATGTATGGCAGTGCCGGAGACTATAGTAAGCAGGGCTACACTGGTGGCGGCGGCAGAAGAGGCGGTAATGGCGGCGGCGGTAACGGTGGATATGATACGCCCGAAAGCGATCCTTTCCCTGTTCCGACACCCGGCGATGATTTCCCGATTCCAGAACCAATACCAGAGCCGGCTACAGTGCTATTACTTACAATTGGAAGTTTGGTAGCTTTTGTGAATCGCAAAAAATCATAACCAAACTCGTTATAATAAGCCAATAAAAAGGGATGAAGCTTTCTGTTGCTCTTAAGCTTTATCCCTTTCCCCCTTTTAGAGCGTATCTCGCCTGCCCTGAGCGTAGTCGAACGGGTATTGCGTTGTGCGTGATGCGTATTGCGTAATTTGTTTAGCCCCCAGGTTTACCCTGGGGGTTTTGTTTGTTCGGTTAGGTTAGCCCCACCATCGCCATGGTGGGGTTGTTTCTTTCCTGCCATCACTATGGCAGGGTTGTTGTTTTATTTTTGTTTAATCACAGATTACACTGATTACACGGATTTTTAGGAAGGATTATTTTTCGTATTTTGCCTGCCAGTCGTAGCTTTAGCGAAGACTGGTCATTGCGAGCAAAGCGAAGCAATCTCAACTTTTCACACTTTCATACCCTTCGCACTTTTTTTCACACCTTTTTTTTGGTTACTTTTTTCTTTGCCACTTTCTTTTTTGTTGCTTTCTTTGTTTTTTTTCTGCCGAGCATTTCGTCGGCCTCTTCAAATGTTTTTGGCGGCCATTTTTTTTCTTCCTGCAGCTGCTTTAGATTTTCCATTTGTTTTATACTGATTATGGTACGGCATCTTGGAAATTTATTGCAGCCCATAAACGGGCCTTTTTTACTTTGTCTTATTACCAATTCACCTGTCTTGCATTTATAGCATTTTATTCCCGTTGGTTCTGGCGGCGGTTTTGGCGGAAGAATATTGCCATCTTTATCGATTTTTTGTGTGGTTTTGCAGTTGGGATAATCTGAGCATCCGAGAAACGAGCCGAATCGGCTGCGTTTAACGAGCATTGGCTTTTGGCACTTTGGACATTTATGGTCAGTTTCCTGCGGCTCAACTTTTTTGCCTTCTCGGTCGCACGGGCAGGCATATTTACAATTCGGATAATCCGAGCAGCTGAGAAACTTTCCATTTTTTCCAAACCTGTAAACCATTGGTTTTTTACATTCGGGACAGGTGTATTCGCTCGGCGTAGTTTCAGCTTTTGCGTGCTGCATTTTCTCTATTGCTATATCGAGACTTTTCGCAAATGGGGTATAAAATTCTTTTAATACGCCTTGCCAGGCGAGATGCTGCTCTTCGATTTTATCGAGCTGCTCTTCCATATATCTTGTGAAAGCGATTTCCATTATTTGCGGAAAATATTCGTCGAGTTTATCTGTAACAACTTCACCCAAATCGGTTGCGAAGAATTTCTTTTCCATCTGCTCGACATATCCTCTATCCTGCACAGTGCTGATAATAGTGGCGTATGTACTTGGCCTGCCGATGCCTTCACTTTCGAGTGCTTTTACGAGCGATGCTTCGGTGTATCTCGCCGGCGGCTTTGTAAAATGCTGCTCGGCTTTTATTTCGATTGCTGAAAGCGTTTGGCCGATTTGCATTTTCGGCAGCAATTGGTCGTCTGATGTGGTTGGCCAGATTTTGGTAAAACCGTCAAAAACTTTCACTCTTCCAGACGTTTTATACAAACAGCTGCCAGCCGATGTTTCAGCGGTAATGTCGATACTTGTTATATTCCATTTCGCAGGTGTCATCTGGCAAGCCACGAATCGTCGCCATATTAAATCGTATAGTTTTAACTGCTCATCGGTCAAAAATTCTGCAATATCTTTCGGAACAAAATCCGGGTCGGTTGGCCGAACTGCCTCGTGTGCCTGCTGAGCGTTCTTTTTTGCAGCGTAGAAATTCGGTTTGGCCGGCAAGTAATCTGAGCCGTATTTTTTTTCAACGAAATTTCGCACTTCGTTTAATGCTTCAGCCGAAAGATGAGTACTGTCGGTTCGCATATAGGTAATCAATCCGAGCGAACCCATCGAGCCAAGGTCGATTCCTTCGTAAAGCTGCTGAGCCACTCGCATAGTTCTTTTTGCGGTAAAGCCGAGCCGATTCGCAGCTGCCTGTTGCAAGGTTGAAGTAATAAACGGCGGCGATGGCCGCGATGTGGAATCTTTGGTTTGTATATCTGTTAATTTGAAATCGGCTCGTTTTAATGCAGCGAATATTTTTTCGGCTTGTTCGCCTTTGGATACTTCAAATTTTTTACCGTCGATTTTTGCCAGCCGAGCGGAAAAGCCGCTATGTTTTGCCAGCCATTTATTCTGCTGAATTATTGTCGGCGGTTTATCTTTTTCATTTTTAGTATTTACAAAATCGAGCCATTCTTTATTGTAATCGTTTTTCAAATCGGTTGTAAAAACAGCTGGAATCAGCCAGTATTCATCCGGCTTAAATGCGCGAATTTCTCTTTCCTTTTGGACGATTATTTTTACAGCAACCGATTGCACTCTTCCAGCCGAAAGGCCTCTTGCAACTTTTTTCCATAGTAGTGGCGAGATTTTATAGCCGACTATTCTGTCGAGGATTCGTCTTGCCTGCTGAGCCATAACCTTATCCATATCGAGTTTGCCGGGTTTTGAGAATGCGGTTTTTATAGCTGAGCTGGTGATTGCGTTGAAGACAACGCGATATGTTTTTTCTTCGGGTACTTTTAAGATTTGCGCAAGGTGCCATGCGATGGCTTCTCCTTCACGGTCGAGGTCGGTTGCGAGATAGAGTTTATCGCATTTTTTTGCAGCCGCTTTTAGTGAAATAACTGTTCGTTTTTTTCCCGGCATTATATCGTAGGTCGGCTCGAAATTATTTTCAATGTCAACATTTATTCCTTTTGACGGCAGGTCTCGCACGTGTCCCATTGAAGCAGTAACTATAAAATCATCTCCGAGATATTTATTTATTGTCTTTGCTTTTGCAGGTGATTCAACGATTACGAGTGATTTGGCTGCGTTTGTTTTTGCCATAGTGAATTTGTCTTTTTTAATTTTTGAATTCAATTGTCCCGACATTTAGAAGTGGACAAATACAGGGGTGTGCAAGAATTGTCAAGAAAAAACGATAAGTTTAGCCGTCACTAAGTTTAGCCGTCGCCGGCACGGCGATGGTTATATTGACGTTACAGCGATGGTTATATTGTTTAGCCGTTGTCGGCACGACAACGATTTAATTGGCGTTATGGCGATTGTTATATTGTCGGCACGACAACGATTTAATCGCTGATGCTTCGGCTCGCACAGGTCTTTTGAGTTTTTCATTGTTTTTTGTAATTTTCATAGTTACGTTATTTTATTGAAGGCAGCCGTACCGGCTGCTGCTAAACAATAAGGAAGTTGTTAATGATTATTGCTTATCATGCAGTTTTTACCACTTACGGCACATGGCTGCCGAATGATCCGCGAGGCTCGTATTCCAAAGAAATTTATAATGACCAGCTCCGGCTATTTGGTGAAATTAAATATGGCCGTCAGTCACCGCCGCCGAGAAAATTGCTTCTTAAGTTTTATTCCGAAACGGCTCGCAGTTTGGCAAGACCGGCGTTTTTCATTAACGATAACACAAGGCCGATTATTGCTGCCGGTTTTGGGGAGGTGGTTCAGCGGTTAAATATTGAAGTTCCTGCTACTGCGATAATGAACGACCATATACATATTCTTGTTCTTCGTTCAAAGTACAGAATCGAATATATTGTTAATCAGCTCAAAGGTTCTGCAACGCATGCGTTAAAATTGAAGCGAAGTCCCTGGACGCGAGGGTGCTGGAAAGTTTTTATTAACGACACTGGAGCGGTTAATGCTGCCGCGAAATACATAAACGCCAATCCAGCTAAAGCGGGCCTTGCATTGCAATGCTGGAATTTCGTCAAACCATTAGTTTAATATATTGTTTAGCCGTCGCCGGCACGGCGATGGTTATATTGTTTAGCCGTTGTCGGCACGACAACGATTTAATTGGCGTTATGGCGACGATTATATTGTCCAGCTGTTGTCGTGCCGACAACATATCAGCAGCTTTTCGAGTTGCGGTTTTAATTTCCTGATTGCCTGGCCTCGATGGCTGATTGCGTTTTTTTCTTCAGCTGTCAATTGTGCTGCGGTTTTATTTAATTCTGGAATAAAAAAAATCGGGTCGTAACCGAAACCGTTTTCGCCGGCTGGCTCAGCTGCGATTAAGCCCTTCATTTCACCTTCAACTTCAATTAGAATTTCCTTTGGGCTTGCCAGACACAAACAGCAGACAAATTTCGCTGTTCGGTTTTCTTTTGGAACATTTTTAAGCAGCGTTAAAACCTTAGCCATGTTTTTATGGTCGAGAAGCGTTTTATCTTTTTCCATTGCACCGCTGAATCTTGCTGATTTTATTCCCGGTTTGCCGCCGAGAGCATCGATTACCAAGCCGGAATCATCAGCTACCGCCCAGCAGTTAGCCGCTTTTGCATATTCGGTCGCTTTTTTACGGGCGTTTTCGGCAAAGGTTTGGCCGTCTTCAACAACTTCTTCAATAGCTGGAAAATCAGCCAGGCCGAGCCACTCGACATTGGAATCCAGCATCGCTTTTAGTTCAGCGATTTTGCCGGCATTGGTTGTAGCTACGAGAATTTTACGTTTCATTTTTTTAAGCCAAAAGTTTTTTCAGCAGGGCACGTTGAAAATGCAAACGATTTTCTGCCTGGTCAAAAATAATTGAACTTTGCGATTCAGCAGCTTCGTCTGTAATTTCCAGGCCGCGATAGGCAGGCAGGCAGTGCATAATTTTCGCTCCAGCTGGCGCAGCTTCTAACAATTCCATATTGACCTGGAAACCCGCAAAATCTTTTATGCGTTTTTGCTTTTCCTCTTCCTGCCCCATACTAACCCACGTGTCAGTATAAATAACATCCGCATCAGCAACAGCTTGTTTTGGGTCGCCGGTCTGCGTTACAGTTTCTTTCAATATCCGGTTTGCCGTTTCAACCGATTCGCTGTCAAGCTCGTAGCCAGCTGGCGCTGCTATTACTAATTTCATATTCAGTTTCGCAGCGGCAAAACCGAGAGAGCGAGCCACGTTATTTCCATCGCCAATGAATGCGATTTTTATTCCGTCAATTTTTCCAAAATGTTCGCTGATTGTCAGCACATCAGCCATCGCCTGGCAGGGATGCAAATAGTCGGTCAGAGCGTTGATTACGGGCACCGTTGCAAATCCAGCTAAATCCGTTACTGTACTATGCTCAAATGTCCGAGCCATTATACCGCTTACGTATCTGCTCAGTGTTCGGGCAATATCTTTTACCGGCTCACGTTTTCCGATTCCGCCAATGTCTTCCGGCTTTACGTAAATTGCATTTCCGCCAAGGTCAGTCATTGCCACCTGAAAACTTATCCTTGTTCGCAAGCTCGGCTTTTCAAAAAGCATAGCAAGCGTTTTACCGGCCAGCGATAAATCACGTTTGCCGGATTTGTACAATTTTTTCAGCTCGGCACTTTCGGCTAGCAACTCTTTTAATTCTTCAGTTGAGCAATCGGTTATGGAAAGAAAATTTTTCATTTTTCG